>JAQGHW010000984.1 GCA_028291505.1 Rhodopila sp.
TCGGTATTGCGTGATCCAGAGATGGTGTCGCTGATCGGCTGGCCGCCTACCGCCGCGGCAGCGATCGAAACCGGGTTTCCGACCCCGGCCCAACCGGTATGGAGCACGTTGCAACTGTCCCTGCGTACCGCCCTATCGGCCGCGATCCTCGGCCAAAAGACGCCGAAACAGGCATTCGACGATGTGGCGCTGGACTGGCAGCGAGGGTTGCGCAGGGCCGGGATAAAGCAGGGGTGAGCCTGTTACTTCGGTCGACGTGGGAACAGGCCTTGCTCCACCGGCCCCAAGGCTCGCATAGTCGGACCGGGAGATAACCATGACCATTGGCGCAATCGACTGCGACATCCATCCGGGCGTGCCGGACATCAAGGCGTTACTGCCTTACATGAACGATTTCTGGCAGGAATCCTTCGTCGCCCGCGGCATCGACGGCTTCGACCTGATGTCCTACCCGCTGAACGCCCCAATCACCTGCCGCTCGGACTGGCGGGTGAAAGGCCAGCGTCCGGCCGCCAGCCTGGACGCAATGCGCACCCAGGCGCTGGATCATTTCGGCATCACCACCGCCATCTGCAATCCTCTGACAGGCGGTCAGGTCGCAGTCAGCGAAAGCATGGGCGCGGCGATCTGCTCCGCCGTCAACGACTGGATCAGGCAGCATTGGCTGGACAAGGAGCCGCGGCTGCGTGCCTCCATCGTCGTGCCCGCCCAGGCGCCGCTGCTCGCCGCCGAGGAAATCGATCGTTGCGCCGGCGATCACCGTTTCGTGCAAGTCCTGATGCCGGCCGCCTGCGAAATGATGCTGGGCCGCTCGTACTACTGGCCGATCTGGGAAGCCGCGGCTCGGCATGGGCTGCCGATCGGCATCCACGCCGGCAGCATGTATCGTTACGCGCCAACCTCGACCGGCTGGACGTCGCACTACCTGCACGATTACGTCGCCAATTCGCAGGTGTTCGAGGATCAACTGCTCAGCCTGATCTCCAACGGCGTGTTCAACAAGTTTCCCGACCTGAAGTTCGTGCTTCTGGAATCCGGCGTCACCTGGCTGCCCGGCTTCATCTGGCGATCGGTAAAAACCTGGCGCGGCGTGCGGGCCGAGGTGCCGTGGGTCAACCGTTCTCCAGCCGAAATAATCCGCGAGAACATTCGCCTGACAATCCAACCATTCGACGCGCCCGATAGCCAGGAGGTGGAGCGTATCGTCGAGCATATCGACGCCGACCACATGCTGCTGTTCGCCTCCGACTATCCGCACTGGCAGTTCGAGGGCGATGCCATCGTTCCGCCCGGCCTGTCAGCCGACCTGCAACGAAAAATGCGTGTCGACAACCCGCTGGAAACCTATTCCCGCCTGAAGGAGCCCCGCGCTTTGAAAGAGACCCTGCAATGAACGCACCTGTTGACCTACGGACCCGCGCAACCAACACAAGCACGGGCATCATCGACTGCGACATCCACCCCTATCCGAAAGCCGGCGCACTGAACGCCTACCTGTCGGAGCGCTGGCGGAACCATCTGGCCACATACGGCAAATTCAACACCGGCCCGTACGCCGATCGCGGAACGTACCCCCGGTTCGCGCCGAACACCTGCCGCCGGGACTCCTGGCCACCGAACGGCGGCCCACCGGGATCGGACGTTGGTTTCATCCGCGACCAACTGCTCGACCCCTACAACATCGCCTATGGCGTGCTGGAGCCTCTGCTGGGCGGCAACACATCCCGCAACCTCGATGAGGCCGCGGCCCTGTGCGGCGCAATGAACGACTGGCAGGCGAATGAATTCGTCGAGCCGGAGCCAAGGCTGCGGGCCTCTATCCTGATCCCCACCGACGACCCTGAAGCCTCCATCAAGGAAATCGAAAAACGCGCCGGAGACTGGCGATTCGCCCAAATTCAGCTCGGTTCCAAAACATCGGAGCCGCTGGGACGCCGTCGTTACTGGCCCATCTTCGCGGCGGCTCAGGCGAACAACATGTCCATCGGCCTGCATATCGGCGGGACCCACAGCAGTGCCCCCAGCGCCGGCGGTTGGCCACAGTTTTACTTCGAGGATCATCACGGGCTGGTCCACTCCATGCAGAACCAGGCCGCGAGCATGATCCTGGAAGGCGTATTCGATGCGTTCCCGAAGCTGAAAATCGTGCTGATTGAGGGCGGCTTCGCCTGGGCACCTCAGCTGGCATGGCGGCTGGATGCCCATTGGGCAAAGATGCGCGATGAGGCACCGTTGAAGCGGAAACCATCCGAATACATGAAGACCAACCTGTGGTTCGCGACCCAACCGGTAGAGGAACCCGAACATCCGGATGATCTGCGCCAGATTATCGAGTGGATCGGTTGGGACCGGATGGTCTATTCCAGCGACTACCCGCACTGGGACTTCGACGATCCGCATCTGGCCTTCAGGTTCCAGATGACCGAGGACGAAAAGCGGATGCTGTTCCGCGACAACGCGCTGGATGTCTATACGTTCAGGTAGACGAAAGTCGAAGCCCACGGAAACCATCACCGAACGGACTGACCGCGCTCGTTCGCCTGGACGGTCGCGGTGTCACCTGATCCACACAGGACTGGCAACCAGCAAGAAGGTCGCCTAATATTATCTCATGGATCGAGACGCTGTCATCGCTGCACTGCGTGCCCACGAACTGGAGCTCAAGGCCTCCGGAGTCGTCGGCCTGTCCGTCTTTGGTTCGGTAGCTCGTGGCGACGAGCGACCTGACTCGGATGTAGATGTGGTGGTGCGGCTGACCGAGGAAGCGGCGCAGGAGGGTTTTGCCTGGTTCGGCCGCGTCGATGCGCTGACCCACCGCCTTCAGGACATCCTCGGTCGTCCCGTCGATGTCGTGACGGAACCGGTGCGTAAGGATCGGCTCCGCCGCGCTATCGAAAAAGAGCGGGCGCGTGCCTTCTGAAAAGCCCCTCGGCCGACTGGAAAATATTCGTGATAACATTGCACGTATCGAGCGTTTCACGGCAGGCATGGACTTCGCTGCCTTCGATGCGAACGAACAGACCCTCTATGCTTCCCTCCACGCCCTGCTGATCATCAGCGAAGCAGCCCGGAAACTCGGAGACCAGGCGAACACGCTCGTGCCGGGGTAGCCGTGGGCAAACATCCGCAGCATCGGCAACGTGCTGCGCCATGAATATGATGGAGTCGATCCAGAAATTGTCTGGCGGGTCATTCGCAGCGGCGATCTGGCCTCGTTGAAGACGGCAGTTGCCGAGGCTCTGGCGCGCCTGAGACAAGGGCAATTATCGCGCTGATC
>JAQGHW010000985.1 GCA_028291505.1 Rhodopila sp.
GTTCGGCCGCCCTCAGCTCGACCTGACAAGCTGGCGCAACGACGCGCAGTACGTCTGGATCGGTCGGCAACGCGAGACGAACCAACCGAGTATTGTTGCGGGTATCGCGTTGAGGTTCCGTGCTGAGCTGAGGAATGCCTGTGGGTCATGCTCGCCGGACGGATCGCGGACCAGCACCCAGCGGATCGGCACCGGCGGTAGACCGCTGTGATACCAAACCGCGGTTCCGGTCGCGGTCAGCAGCGCGCGTTGCTGCGCGTTGTACCAATGTGACACGCTGGTCGTGGTCCAGCGCGTCTTTGGGTTGTCCAACACGGCGTTGCGCTTCGGCAGGTGGCGTCCTTTTAGCGGAGGGACGGCCACGCTGACCCGGGCGTCGTTGGGTGCTGGCTTGAAGAGATTGGCATCAAGCCGCAGCCGAGTGATGAGACAGACATGCTGGCGGACCGCCGCAATCAGATCGATGGCGGCAAAGCCACTGTCGGCGACGAATACCAGGTCGCGGGTAGGCAGCCAGCGTTTGGTTTGCAGAATGGCCGTTCGTGCCCAATCGGTCAGCTTCTTATGCCGCTTGCAGTGCACCTCGCTCCATCGCGCTGACGGGGCGAGGATGGTGAGAAACGATAGCCCCTCATCTGGTATTCCACCTGCTACGCTGGCGGAACCTTGGCCAGCCTCGCTTGATCTTGGCCCCTCATCGCCGCTCGATGGTATCGTCAATCCCGATCACCACGGGACCTGTGGGCAACAGCCGATCGAGCACATGCAGCAGAAGCCGTCTGGCCACTGCCCGCACATCCCAGCGCGCTCGACGCAGCACTTCATGGTGGCGACGGAAGTTCGGTGCCTCGGCCAATCCCATTACCCGTAAGGCTTGCGTAACGGTGCGCTTGCCGGGCACCAACACCGCTCCGCTCAATAGAAACAGGACATGATTCCAGACTTACGGGCAAATTCAGTAATGGGGAGTCAGCGGATGGCTCTGCATGGAATCTCGGCTGTTTTCAAGCACGACGGCGCTGCAGTGTATCTTCTCTTGTCCCCATAAGTCCGGATCTCTCCCGGCGTCTACGGTTGATTTGGCTGCCATTGGCCGATGACAGGGGGACACGATGCTGAAGACGTATTTTGAATCGCCGAAGATGCTTGCGCACCTGCGCGCTGGTCCCAGCGGACCGTATATGGATGGTTTCGCCGCGTGGCTTGAACGCAGCGGGTACGATCCCTCCGTTGCGGTGCGCTATCTGCGCGCAGCGGCGCACATCGGGCACTTCACCCTGGACCAAGGTGGAACGTTGGCCGACATGGATTTGGCGGCCTTCTCACGCCATTTGCGAACCTGCCATTGTCCGCGGCCAAAAGGGCGGCGGCGCAACCACCATACGGTTTACGGCGCCAGGCGTTACCGCGAATATCTTGTGGCAATCGGCGTCGGCCAATGCGGTAGCACACCAGAGAGTCAGAATGCTGACCCGGCAATCATTGTCGAATACCGGCGATGGCTGCGTAAGCATCGCGGTCCAGCGGAATCGACCGTTAGACTTCATTCCAGGGACGCTGCCGACTTACTGACGACACTTGGCGATGACCCCGGGCGATGGGACGCGAAGGGCGTACGCGAGCATTTTTTGGATCGCGCCAGCAAGTGCGGAGCTGGCACCGCTGAAAAGCTGACCACGGGTTTACGCGCGTTCCTGCGTTACCTCAGTTCCCGCGGCCAGTGCCGGGCCGATCTCGATCGGGCTGTGCCAGCCTCTTCCTCCTGGCGCTTGGCCAGACTGCCAAGATATTTGACCGCGGAGCAGGTCGACAGCCTGATCGCCGCATGTGACGGCCGTTCGCCGGCACGCCGGCGTGACAGAGCAATCATCCTGCTTTTGGCACGACTTGGGCTTCGAGCCGGCGATGTCGCGGGACTTCGGTGTCGGCGATATCGAGTGGGAGGCCGGCACGCTGCGGGTCTCAGGGAAGGGGCGCTATCAGGTTCGATTGCCACTCCCGCAGGACGTTGGAGATTCGATCCTGGAATACCTCGCGTGTCGGGTTCTCACCCGAGAGTGCGACCACGTCTTCGTTCGGAACATTGCACCGTATCGGCCTTTCAAGAGTGGCGACGGCGTATCCTCTGCGGTGAGATGCGCGATGAAGCGAGCTGGGATCGTGAGCCCAGCCAAAGGCGCACATGTCCTGCGGCACACGGCGGCGACCCAGATGCTGCGCCATGGCGTTCCCCTCGACCAGATTGGCTTGGTCCTCAGGCACCGGGGCATCGACACGACGGCGTACTACGCCAAAGCCAACGTCAATTTGCTGAAAGAGATCGCGCAGCCATGGCCGGAGGCACTCTGATGAAGGACGCCGTGGCCGCCTATCTCGCCCTGCGCCGCACAGCGGGCTTTGCGATGGCAAATGCGGAATACCTGTTGGACAGCTTTGCCCGATTTGCCGCCGGGCGGAACGAAATCCACATCCGCAGGCAAGCCGCGATCGATTGGGCCGCTCAAGGGACATCCGCGGCGCGACGGGACGCGCGGCTGAAAGCAGTCTGCCGGTTCGCCCGTCACGTCCGCGTCGAAGATGATCGGCACGAGTTGCCGCCGGCGAATTACTTTGGGTACCGCAAGACACGCCGCATGCCGCACGTTTATTCGTCCGACGAAATCGGTCGCCTTCTCGAAGCCGCCGGTCGACTCCGTCCTCGTGGCGCGATCAGAGCTCAGACGTACACCACGCCGATCGCGCTGCTGGCCGCCACTGGGCTGCGTGTTTCCGAGGCGCTGGGACTGAGATTTGCAGACGTCACGGAAGATGGCCTGCTGATTCGGGAAACCAAGTTCCGAAAAACCCGCCTGGTGCCACTGCACGACACTGCGGCCGCGGGGCTGCAGCGCTACTTGATGCGCCGCCGCGAACTCTGTGCTGGCGATGATCATGTGTTCATCGGCGGTCATGGTGGACCGCTGCCCTATCCAGCGGTTCATAGCACGTTCCAAACGCTGCTGAGGAAAGCTGGCCTTTGGCCCGCCCCGGGCCGCCATCGCCCGCGCTTGCACGACCTCCGTCATGCCTTTGCCGTGCGGGCATTGCGGACCAGCCCGCCAGGCCGAGCCCGGATCGGACAGCACATGGTCGCATTGGCGACCTATCTGGGCCACGTCAACATCTACGCGACGTACTGGTACCTGGAGGCCACCGCCGACCTTCTGAGCGAGATCGCCGGCGCCGGAGAGCGCTTCATGTCGGGGGGAGCACAACCATGACGCCGGTTGCCCCCCATATCGAAGCCTTCCTGCGTGATAATCTCTCGCGTCACCGAGGCGCCAGCCAACACACATGCGATTCCTATGCTTACAGCTTCCAACTTCTGTTCGAGTTCGCGGCAACCAGACTTCGGACGAAACCGTCTTCGCTCTCGCTGGAGCAGCTTGATTCGGACCTGGTCAGCGCGTTCCTCGAACATCTGGAGGACACACGCCGGAACGCGCCAGAGACACGCAACGTCAGGCTGGCGGCGATAAAATCGTTCTTTCACTTCGTTGAGCACAGGCAGCCGGCTCCGCTCGAACAAATCCGTCGTGTTTTGGCGATACCGTTCAAGAAAACCAGTTCGCGCTTGGTGCCCTATCTCGTCCGTGAGGAGGTTCAGGCGTTGCTGGATGCCGCTGATCCAATGACCCGCGATGGTATCCGAGACCGGGCGATGTTGCATCTCGCAGTTTGTGCCGGACTGCGGGTATCCGAATTGACCGGTCTGCGGACCGGTGATGTGACGCTGCCCTCGATGAGCATTCGCGTCCTCGGCAAAGGTCGGCGGGAACGGGTGCTTCCATTATGGAAGACCACGGCGTTGGCGCTCCGAGCCTGGCTCGCGATCCGAGGGACGGCCGCAGCACCGGAAGTGTTCATCAGCAATCGAGGTGAACCGCTGAGCCGTTGGGGGTTTGCCTACGTACTGAAGCAGCACGTCGAAACGGCTGGCCAGCTCTGCCCTGGTTTGCAGAGCAAGCGGGTCTCCCCGCATGTCCTGCGCCACACCTGCGCGATGATCGTGCTGCAGGCGACCCAAGACATCCGCAAGGTGTCGCTTTGATTGGGGCATGCCACCCTAGCAAGTACTGAAATCTACACGCGTGGCGATCCCACCGAGAAGCTCGAAGCAATCAAGGCGATCGTACCGCCACATCTGCGCAAAGGCGCCTTCCGGCCGCCGGACAAGCTGATCGCCCTGCTCCGGGATACCACGGTAATGGAGAGTAAAAATGCCCGCGAACAACATTGAACTGGAGAAAGCCATCCGCTGACTCCCCATTACTGAATTTGCCCATAAGGCAGCTAAGGGAAGATTCCCATTAGCTGCCGTATGCTATGGTGTCCGATAGTGAACAAGTTCGGCTTCACGTCGATCCGCACTGAAAAAGCGAACTTTTTTATTTTCAGCCCGGCAGCGGTCAGCGGCCCATTCGGTTCGCCCGTTTGGTCAGGAGAACTTCACAAATCGCCGAGAAATCCGTGGCATGATCAAGAACCATGCTAGGCAACCGTCGGCTAGTCGACCAAGCGTGCCAGTATTTAGCCCTAAAACTCCTGGATCTGTCTCGTCCTCTGGTTCCATCAACGGATATGGTAATGGACGCCGATACGATTGTTTAGCATTCGATGAAACGGTTGTCGCCAAAGCTCATCAGGCTACCTGATTATACACATTCCTCAGCTGGTTTTAGCGGGTGTATTCGGACCAGATCATGCATAAACATCGGCCAGCTTAAGCAGCCGGTAGGGCATGGGCGTCGTCCGGACGGCAGCCCAGGCCAGCCGA
>JAQGHW010000986.1 GCA_028291505.1 Rhodopila sp.
CGCCAATGAGGACCTGTCGCGATATCCGCGCGACGAAGCCGGAGACCTCGCGGCCCTGGAATCCGAGGGCTGTGCCCTGGCCTGGCTGCCCGACGTCGCAACGATGTATCCCCCCGGCGAGGCAACGACCATTACCGTAGCCGGCCCCGCCGAACGGTGGGAGGGCGACGCCAGGCCCGGACACTTCCGCGGAGTCGCAACAGTCTGCGCCAAACTATTCGGACAGGTGCGCCCGGACCGAGCCTACTTCGGCGAAAAAGACTGGCAGCAGTTGCAGGTGGTAAAACGCATGGTCGCCGACCTGCTGTTGCCGCTGGAAATCAACGGCGTCGAGACCGTGCGCGAGCCAGACGGATTGGCAATGTCGTCCCGTAACCGCTTCCTGACGGCAGAGCAACGGGCGAAGGCCCCGGCATTGATCCAAGCCCTGCGAACGACGGCCCAACAACTCGCTACGGAAAATACCGCGGGCCGCCCGCTGACAGAGGCCCGAGCGGCACTGGCCGCTAATGAGTTCGCGGTCGATTACTTCGCCCTGGTGGACGGTCCAACCTTGGCCTCCATCACCCACGCGGCCCCGGGGGCAAGACTGATCGCGGCTGCAAAACTGGGAGGCGTGCGCCTGCTCGACAACATATCTGTGCCGATAAAGTAACGGGCACGTCAATCTTACAGCGTCACTGAAGGGTCACCGCACCACGCTACGTCGTTCTTCGGAGTGCTGAGGCCTCTCCATGCTAAAGTAGCGCCTATCCTGTCCATCCTGAACCTGGGTTCGGAAACACTCGATATTTCGCCGGCGGCATCGCAAGAACCGATCTGCGCCGCGGCGTCGATCACGGCAAAAGATTCGAGAATGTCACCCTTATGGCACGGGGCACGTCAGGTAGGTGACATGCCGCGCACAGAGGAATATGGAGGCGTTGTTGAAGCCAGTCGCTATGGTCGCAAGCCCAGCCAACAGGCCGACGATTGTTGCCACAGCGGCAAACCATTTCTGAAACCGGGTGAGGACGAGCAAGCGCCTGATCTCAATCCGATGACCATCCCAATAAAGCTGGTGCTCGGAATCGATTCCGATCCGGTTGAAGTCCTCCATGCCGATGGGCTCAACGCCCGAAGGCCATTTCGGAGGTCGCGGGCCGTTCAAGCCTTCTTGGCCTTCTCGATGACCGCTAACCGCTTATCCATCTCGGCCATCTTGTCGGCCAGTATGCTCAAAACCTGCGCGTGCTTCCCTACCGTCTCCTGCAGCTCGTCAATGGTCACCAGGGCTTGGATAAGCCGGTCTCCGATGGGTGCCTGCGCCACAGGTCAAGAGACGCGCCGGAGCAGCCTGTCCGCACTCGCGGCAAGTGCCTCGCCCTTGCGCTCAATGCGCGTGAGCATTTTGTCGACCTGCCGGAGTTGAGTCGGTCCGATGACCGCGTACTCACCATGCCGCGCGGAAGCAACCGTGGCCGTTTTAGAGGCGGCCTTTTTAGGGGCGGATAAGGCCTGTCCAGCCACGGAAGGCGCTGGCTTCCTGGCAGTCGTCTCTTTAGGTGGCTTACGCGCAGTCATCGATACATCCTCTTCGTCGCGATCCTAGCTGGAAAACCGGCACGGAATCCATATGGCGTTTAGAAGGTTACCGGTCGACCTGCGAATGCGCTCGGTATCGGCCGCGACCCAGGATCGGCTCGAGACCCCCGAACCTTCAGGCCCTCGAGCCTTCAGGTCGCGTACAAGGCCACGCTCGCCCGAGCAATCTGTGGTCTAAAGACAGTTTTACCCGTTCGCTATTCAGCGGCGGCTTGGGAGGCAGCATCGACAGCATGCTGGCGTGCCATCTCCAGGACCGCAATCGCGTGTTCCCGTGTGACGTTCGGAAAATCCGTGAGGAACTCGCTGATCGGGTCCCCAGCTTCCAGATAGTCGAACAGGGTCTTGACCGGGACGCGGGTACCATTGAACACAGGCGCGCCGCTAAGCGTGTCGGCTGAAATAGCGATAAGTGGGTCAGGCAGCGGCATCATCCGGCTCCGCGGCAACCCCCTGAGTGGGGCTTTCGGTGAACCACTATGGCACAATCCGCGGCTGACAGGCAAAGAACCTCGCCCCAAACGGCAAAGTGCTGCGGGACCATCGGGGCAACCGGCATCAGCCCCCCTCAGCCGTCATCGCCGCGTACCTTGCGGACATCCCCCCGGCCATGCGACGATTCCTCCCCAACGCTGGCCATCCCAGCAACCGGAGGACCCCGTGGACCAAACCCTGGACGCCCTGCTCGGCTTCGCCCCCGACTACGATTCCCCCATCCCCTACATGCGCCGCACCCGCGAATATTACGCCGCGATCGGCTACACTACGCCCTACCGCTGGGCGCATTACCTGACCGCACCGTTCACCCCCCTGGCGAAGCCGCTGAGCCAGTCCAAAGTCGCGATCATCACCACCGCGGCACCCTACCAACCCGGCAAGGGCGACCAGGGCCCCGGCGCCGCCTACAACGGAAGCGCCAAGTTCTACACTGTGTATTCCGGCGATACCGCCATCGACCACGACCTCCGCATCTCCCATATCGGCTACGATCGCACCCACACCACCGCGACCGACAGCGGCACCTGGTTCCCTTTGCCCGCCCTCCGAGCAGCCGCGAAGGCCGGACGGATCGGAGCGGTCGCTCCGCGCTTCCATGGCGCACCGACCAACCGCAGCCACCGCGTCACCGTCGAAACCGATGCCCCTGAAATCCTGGCCCGAGTGCGCGAAGACGGCGCCGACGTCGCCATCGTCGTCCCCAACTGCCCGGTCTGCCACCAGACCAGCACCCTGGTCGCCCGCCATCTGGAGGCGAACGGCATCCCCACCGTCCTGATGGGCTGCGCCAAGGACATCGTCGAGCACGCCGCCGCGCCCCGCTTCCTGTTCAGCGATTTCCCCCTCGGCAACAGCGCCGGCAAGCCGCAAGACGCCGCGTCCCAGGCCGAGACACTGGAACTGGCGCTGCACCTGCTGGAAACCGCCCCCGGCCCGCAGACCACGATGCAGTCGCCGCTGCGCTGGAACGAAGACGGCAAGTGGAAACTGGACTATCTGAACCTGGAACAGATCGGCGAAGTAGAGCTGAAGCGCCGGCGTGAGGAATTCGACCGCCAGAAAGAACTCGCCCGCCCGAACCGCGTCGTAAAAGCAGCATGACCCCCCCGGACAGCAAGGCAGGGCGCCCGTTCAGCGGCGTCCGCATCCTGGACTTCACCCAGGTCCTCGCCGGCCCCTACGCCAGCTACCAACTGGCACTGCTCGGTGCGGACGTCATCAAGATCGAACGCCGCGGCGGTGAGGACATGCGCCGCACGCCGCTGTCACGCGAATGGGCCGACCGCAACATGGCGCCGTCCTTCATTGCGGTAAACGGCAACAAAAAAAGCCTGACCCTGGATCTGCAAAAGCCCGCCGCGCGGGAGATCGTAATGAAACTCGCCGCCAAAGCCGACGTCGTAATGGAAAACTTCCGCGCCGGCGTCATGGATCGGCTCGGTCTTGGCTACGCGGCATTGTCGAAAATCAATCCGAAACTGATATATTGCGCCATTTCCGGCTTCGGCCAAACCGGTCCGGCAAGTAACGAAGCCGGCTACGACGGCAAGATCCAGGCAATGTCCGGCGTCATGGCGATCACCGGCCACGAAGAGATGGG
>JAQGHW010000019.1 GCA_028291505.1 Rhodopila sp.
TGCGCTGGACGAGCACTGGATCCAACGCAAATCCTTCGCCGATGTCCATCATCCCGAACATGGCCGTTCGTTCTGCTACCCCACCAGCAAATGGCTGACGACGAAGACAAGCTGGCAGGTCGGCCGCCGAGCACCGCTGCTGGGTGAGGACACCGGAACGATCCTGCCAAAAACCGCAACCATCCCGGCTCAGCCGAAAGGCGACTCAAACCCGACAAAATCCGCGCTGCACGGCAAGCCGTTCCCGCTTCAGGGCGTAAAAATCCTTGATTTCGCCTGGTTTCTTGCCTCCGCAGGCGGCACGCGGTTTCTTGCCGCGATGGGGGCGGACAGTTATAAGGTGGAGTGGAAGGACAACCCGGACACCCGCCTCGCCGCCATGGCACCGATCGGCGGACGCACGGCTCGGGATGCCGCGACCGGCCCGCTGCCCGGCGTGAAGGACGCCGACATGGGTGGCCAGTTCAACAACAAGAACGCCGGCAAGCGCGGCATCTCGCTGAACATTCGCCATCCGAAAGGTCTGGCGATCGCCAAAGATCTTGTCCGCATCTGCGACATCGTCGCCGAAGGATTTTCGCCGGGTGTCCTGCAACGGCTCGGCCTCGGCTACGACGTGATGAAGAAAATCCGCCCGGACATCATCTACATCCAGCAGGCTGGCATGGGCGCGCACGGCACCTATGGCCGCATGCGCACCGTCGGCCCGGTCGCGGCGGCGTTTGGCGGTCAGGCCGACATGTCCGGACTGCCTGAACCCGCCATGCCTGTGGGGTGGGGCTATTCCTACCTCGACTGGATGGGCGCCTACGGCTACGCCCTGGCGTTGCTCGGTGCGCTGTATCATCGCGACCGCACTGGCGAAGGCCAGTGGATCGATGCGTCCCAGTGCGAGTCAGGACTTTTCCTGACCGGAACGTCTATCCTGGACTGGTCGGCCAACGGGCGGGAATGGCGTCGTTACGGCAACCGTTCCCCCTACAAGCCGGCCGCACCACACGGCGCATTCCGTTGCAAGGGCAACGACCGGTGGGTCGCCATTGCCTGTTTCACGGAACAGGAATGGCAGGCGCTGACTCGCGTTGCCGGCCACACCGAATGGCTGGAAGACCAGCGCTTCACCACCCTCGCTGACCGACTGGCGCATCAGGACGCGCTGGAGGCAGCCGTCGGCGCCTGGACCGTCACCCGCACCGCCGAGGACGTGATGATGGCGCTGCAAAACGCCGCTGTCCCCGCCGGCGTGTGCCAGAATGCCGAGGACCGTTGCGATAACGATCCCCAGCTTCGCCACCTGAAATGGCTGACCGAGGTCACCGGCACCAAGATCGGCACCTGGCCGGTGTATGAGTTACCCATGAAACTAACCCGCACACCGGCCTATATTGGCGGTCCGATCAATCGCGGTGCCCCTGGCTACGGCGAGGACAACCTCTGGCTGCTTACGGAACTTCTCGGCATGACGCAGTCCGACGTGCAGCGCCTGGCGGAGGAGGGGGTCATTTGACCCCGAAGCTCCCGGTGCACGCGATGCTTGACCCGTCCCGTTGGTTACCGATCCGGAGCATCGAGGAACGTTCAGATGAGCCGCGTCGGTGGCTCCGGGGCGGTCAAAAAAGCCAGTTCAGTGGCTCCAGGCCGAGCAGCAGACGTCCGGCCCGCTCGTAATTCCGTAGTGTCGCCACGAGGTGCTGATTCATCGTCAGGATATCCCGCAGGCAGCGGTCCAGTGGCCCCTTTTGATAGACGGCCGTTCCACCCGCCGCCTTGAACACAAGCTGCACCACATCCGCACACACGCCCATGATGTGGGTAGGGGCGGTAGTGAAGCGGGCGAATTGAGCGGCTGACGGTTGCCCGCCGGCGGCCACTGTCGCCAGCAGATCGCCCATGACATCGAAATGATAGGCTCGGGCCGAAGTCAGCATTGTTTCGGCGCGTCCGACCGCATCCTGAACGAACACATCGTCCCGCATCATCTTGGGCGGCTCCAGGCCCTCGCCAAGGGTATAGCGCCGCGCGGTCTTCCTGGTGGCGATGTCGATCAGGACGTCGATGGCGTGCCGCGCGACTCCCAACGCGGGGGCAGGGGCCTTAATGACAAAAGCGAACGGAAATGCGTATAGCGAACCGGCCCGCTTGATCAGCCTCGGATCCTGAAAGCTGAATGTCCGGTCCGCATCGACAAACACGTCAGCCACTTGAAGATCGTTGCTGCCGGTACCACGCAGGCCGGTCGTGTGCCATGTATCGAGAATCTCGCATTGAGATAGTTTCAGAAAGCACTGGCGGGTCTCCGGCACACCGTTGCGATCCACGCGCGGCACCCCATCCTCAACCACCACGCAGCCCAACCAAGCCCATTCGGAGTGGCGGCAGCCGCTGGCAAATGGGAATCGCCCGCTGATGCGATAGCCGCCGGGCACAACCAGCGCCTGTCCCGTCGGCGTGGCGCAGGCCGCGGTGCTGACGCCGATATCGGGATACATTGACCGCGCGACATCCTGGTCAAGAAAAGCCGTCACGTAGCCGCCATCGCAATTGATCATCGCGCACCAGCCGACTGATCCGTCCGCCATGCCCAGTGCCTCGATCACGCGGCACTGCGTTGGCAAGTCGAGTTCCGGGCCGCCCCACGCACGCGGCATCGCCATACCGAAAACCCCCGCGCCTTTCAGGGCTTGCACGATCGGTTGCGGGATGCGGCGCTCCCGCTCGATCTCATCACTCGCAGCCTGTATCTGGGCCGCCATGGCGACTGCGTCGTGCAAAACCGGCGGATCGAGCGGACCAACTTGGCCTGCGGGGTATGTCATGGGCAGAACTCCTTTCCGAGTGACGTGTAAGCCCGGCAAATTCAGAGTTCCGGGCACGCATTCAGCCCTGACAGCATGGTAAGACCCCGGTTACCTTGTGATTTCAGAACTGGCGGCCCGGCGGATCATTGCGCTACACATGTCACGAACGTGTAAGACATTGTGTAATGTCAGTCGGTGGTCGGTCCGATGGCGTGTCAGCCGTTGGCGTCGGGCGGACATCGACCAATACCCGTGGCACGAAGTATTGAATCTTCATCGAATTGGCAGGCTGCTGGTAGCTTTATCGGTTTCGCGTGCAGCCGCTGCTCAACTTGCGCGCATACCAGTCAGCCTACGGGCTACTGTATGATTACCAGACCGGAAAAGAAGAGCGAGGCGCGACGTGAGTTGCCGCGTGGGTCGGCGACCTCGAACCAAAATCGCCTTATCGCGCCCTTATGTTAGGCGACGCTGGCCGCTGTTACTCCGGTGGGGTGGCCTGCCCCGTCCACACATCCCACCAGATCGGGACCGCCGCCACGGGAAGCGGCCGAGCGGCGAGGAAACCCTGAACCTCGGTCGCACCCAGATTGCGCATCTGCTCCCAGATCGCGTCCGTTTCCACACCCTCGGCGACGACGGTCAGGCCGTGCGCCAGGGCCTGAACGATCGTGGCGGCCAGGAAGGTCCGAACCTCATCCGATTCCCCGACTTTCTGCACCAGTTCCTTGTCCAGCTTCAGGCTGGTGAACGGCAAATCCAGCAGTGGCGCCAGCCGCGGCACAGCCGGGCCGACATCGTCGATCGCGGCGCCATAACCCAGGCCGCGCAACCGCTCCAGCGAGCGGCGCAGCATTGGGAAATCGTCCACCGGGCGGCTTTCAGTCAATTCGATGACGATCTGGTCTGCCGACAGGCCGGCGGCGATCCGTTGTTCCTCCAGCCGATCCAGCGCGGCGGGCTGCAACAGCACGTCCAGCGGGAAGTTCACCGACATCCGTAGATCGCGCCCGGCGAGAAAAGGTCCGGCGAGATCCGCGAAGGCCCGCGCCGACACCAGGCCCGTCAGTTCGGCGGCCAGTCCGGCATCCTCGATCTGCGGCACGAAGCGGTCCGGCAGCATTGTGCCACGTTGGGGGTGATTAAGCCGTGCGAGAGCTTCCAGTCCGACAGGACGGCGATCGGCGATGCGAATGATCGGCTGATAACGGGTCTCGATCATGGCGCCATGCAGCGCAGCCGTCAGTTCTGCCAGGTCCATGGCGGGTCCGCCGCGCGGAGGGGGGCTTGTCATCAAGGCCTCTATGACGGAGCGGGACGTCGCGGTCGATACCGCACGGATGTGGGGACGTCTGGCGTCGGCGGAACCCAGCACGAACATATCCGTGTCGGGTGTTGCCACTTCGTTGGCGAGGTCGGCGAGTTCATCAAGTAGCCCTTCCGCATCGTTCCGGTCTACCAGTAGATGGGAATAGTGCGAAGCGGTTCCAGCCAACCGAGCGAGCGCGCCCCGAGCGTCGCAGGTCAGGATGTCGCCGCCGCCCAGTTCCCGGGCCGCGCAGTGTACCGCATGGGACCAGGTCGGGTTCCGGCTGACGAGAAGCAGGTTGATTTCCAGGTTGCGCGACGCGCGGGGCCATCCAGGTTCTTGGGCAACGTCAAACGGTGCGGACAGGCTTTTCTCCATGTACCTCTGCTAGCCTATTGACTGAAATAAATCGAGAGAAATCCCGGTAATGAGATGTTAAAACGGCGTCATTCGACCAATAGTCAAAATATGAGCATTTCTGACCTGATTCATCGAGCATGAGCGCAAAATGCCTGCGGTCGTCTACAACCTATCCTAGCTGGAAGCTCGCCTTCCGTTTTTCAACGAACGCCGCCATTCCCTCTTGTTGGTCTGGTGTACCGAACAGCGACAGGAACAGCGCGCGTTCGTACCGGACGCCCTCGGCCAGCGTCGATTCGAACGCCCGGTTGACGGCCTGCTTCCCGAAATGGACTGCAACCGGTGACAAATTCGCGATTCGGTCGGCAATTTTCATCACCTCCGGTAGCAACTGGTCGGCCGGGAATACGCGAGAGACCAGGTTGGCCCGTTCAGCCTCCGCCGCATCCATCATTCGCGCCGTTAGAACCATGTCCATCGCTTTGGATTTTCCCACCGCCCGTGTCAGCCGCTGCGTGCCTCCCGCGCCAGGGATGACCCCGAGGTTGATCTCCGGCTGGCCGAATTTCGCCGTGTCGGCGGCAAAAATCATGTCGCACATCATCGCCAGTTCGCAGCCGCCACCCAGGGCGAAACCCGCAACGGCGGCAATTACCGGTTTTTTAACGCGCAGCACGGTCTCCCACCCCGCGCCGATGAAATCCTCCACCATCGCCGATGGGTTGGTGCGGTCGCGCATTTCCTTGATGTCTGCGCCGGCCGCGAAGGCGCGATCACTGCCGGTGATAACGATGGCGCCAATCGCCTTGTCCGCATCGAAGGCGAGCAGTTGTTCGCCCATTTCACGCACAAGGGCGTCGCATAGCGCGTTCAGCGCGGCGGGCCGGTTGAGCCGGATCAGGCCGACGCGGCCCTGGGTCTCGACAATGATGTTTTCGTAGGTCGGCATGATACGTGTCTCCCGGACGGAGTGGATTTGCGCCAGTTGGGAAAGCAGCCGGCGTGACGGTCTGGCGGACCATACCAGAGCCTGACGCTCCGCACAGGGTAGGTGAGGACCGGCCGGAACCGCCCCGATTGCGCGGTAGGCGGCGGCAGTCACCTTCCGCCCAGATTGACGACTGGCCCAGTCAAGGGGCCTCGGACACGTTATTCCACCTCCAGGCGCATAAATCTAATCTGACAAGTGGCAATTATCATCGTTCAGGGGCGGAACCATTTGTGCCCCGAAGCCGGACATCTCGCCCGACGAGAGACTAGAGAATTCCGATGAAAATCATGATCCTTGCCGCCTTCGTCGCCCTCGGTCTGGCGGTGACTGTCGCCAGCGCAGAACCGCTGAGCACACCGGCGCCCCAGCAAAGCGGAAGCCAGTCCAACTGGACGACGGGTGGGGCAGGCTGGGGCTGAGAAATCAAGTCGCCGTGAAATACCGCCGAAACGAAAATTCAAACCCAAATAGACCCGTTCGGTCCAATACCTGACACCGAGTCCAGGACGAGACTCCGATAAACAATGGGGACAAGTCGTCATGTTCGCCAACACAGACAATGCTACCATAGCCGTCGCCGGATCAGCCCTGGGGCGGCGCTCGCTGCTTGGCTTTCTGGCTATCGCCGCCGCGGTTCCGCTGAGCCGGCGCGCGCTGGCCGACACGGCGGCGGCAGACGCGACCGCGACGATCGCGCGCTTCAACCAGGCCCTGCTCGGGGCGATGAAGGCCGGCGGGCGGACCGACTTCAGCAGCCGGTTCCAGGCGCTCGCCCCCGCGGTGGATCAGGCGTTCGACCTGCCGGCCGTGCTGTCGGTTTCGGTAGGGCCCAGTTGGGCGAGCCTTCCGCAAGATCAGCAGACCCGGTTGCTCGACGCGTTCCGCCGCTACACGGTAGCCAGCTACGTGGCCAACTTCGATAGCTACAACGGCCAGAGCTTCACCGTGGCGCCCGACCCGCGAAGCCTCGGTGCGGATCGGGTGATCGTGGAGAGTCGCATCACGCCGGTCAGCGGCGGTGCAACCGAACTCGATTACGTAATGAAACAAACGCAATCGGGCTGGAAAGTGGTCGATGTGCTCGCCGCTGGATCGATCAGCCGTGTGGCGGTGCAGCGTTCCGACTTCCGGCACCTGCTGTCGAACGGCGGTGGCGACGCGCTGCTGGCAAGCCTGCAGCGTAAAACCACCGACCTGTCAGGCGGCGGGGTGGCGTAGGATCCGTCCGACTCGGCGGGGGATCGGTGGCGGTGGTCCAACCCGGTTCGGGAACCACCGCCGCATTTCGCCACCGCGGCATTTCGCCACAGGCGACCGGTGCAGCGCCCTTACGGGTGCCGGTGGAAGATTGTTATCTCGACCGCCAAACCATTGTTGCAACTGGCCTTTGACTCCGCACCCAACTGGCACGCCAGGTCCCTGACCAGCCTCGTTTCAAGCCCGGCCATGAAGGAGGCCGCCCGCGCTGCCTCGGCGGGCGGGTGATCGCCATCCGATATGGTCAGCGTCAGCTCGGTGTCGGCACTGCGCCGCAAGCCGACCGCTATCCGGCCGCTTCCAGGCAGCGATGCGTGCCTGAGGCAATTGTTGAGAAGCTCGGTCACCAAAAGACCCAGCGGGATCGCATGACCCAGCGTCACTTTCAGGTGATCCGACTCCACAGCCACGCAGGCACCCCGATCGGCGCCGTTTGCCAGCACAGCCTCGCATAGCTCGTGCAGGAACGGCGCAACATCGAAGGTCTCGACGTCGACGGATGTCATCAGCTCCCCATGCACAAATCCCAGCGCGTAGATCCGGCTTCGCTGGTCCGACAGCACGTCCAGTGCCGCGCGGTCGTTCAGTCGTTCCGCCTGTCTGGCAAATAGCCGATCGACGATCTGCAGGGTGTCGTTCATCCGGTGATAGACCTCTCGCAGCAACAAATGGCGATGAGCCAGGACGGCCCGTCGTTGCTGCAGGCTGCGTTCCAGGTTTGCTTTCGCGCCCTGCAGTTCGGTCAATGCCGCCGAGCCCGCGGTCATGTCCGTTACAATGCCAACCGCGCAGATCGGCGAACCGCTCACGGCGTCGCGTTCCACCACCACGCAGCGATGCGACAGAACCGACCATTCCCCGTCAGGGCGGCTAACCCGGTATTCGCTCTGCACCATCTCGCTTTCGCCGGCGAACAGCGCCTGTAGCCGCGCCTCCCGCTGGTCGCGATCGTCGGGATGGATGCGCTTCACCCACGCCGCATACTCCGGGCCGGCCAGAGCGAGCCAGTTTTCCGCGGGCACCTCGCCGTCGGTCATGGCCGAGGCGCTGCGATCCGTCCAGACGAGGTGGTTGCGGATGTCGAACGCCCACACCCCGAAAGCCCCGCATTCGAGTGAAAGTCGGAGCAGCACCTCGGTCGCCCGCAGCGCCGCCCGGGTGGCGCGCCGCAGGTCGATGTTCTCGATCTCCGCGAGGGCAATTCGGGGCAGCCCGACGGCCTGGTCCATGACCACGGTGGCGTGCATACGCATCCACGCCAGCCCCCCGTCGCGGCGCACATAGCGCTTTTCCATTACGCAGGTGTCGATCTCACCCGCCAGCAGTTTGCTGAACTCGGCAACCGCGGCGGCCCGGTCGTCGGGATAGGCGAAATCCCAGATCTCGCGACCGACGAGGTCTTTGGCCTCATATCCGAGCATGGCGGCAAAGGCGCCGTTGACCCGCAGCAGGCACCCCGAAAGCGGCTCCAGCTGCACTCTGCCAATCGTACCCGCCTCGAAACTTGCCCGGTACTCCGCCTCACTCTTGGCCAGCAACTCGTGGGTCGAGACACGCTTGGCGAAGAGTTCGAGCAGCCGCGTATTGGAGGTTCGAAGGTCGGCGGCGTGTTTGGCAACGTTCTTTTCCAGCCTCGAATTCGAATTGCGAAGCTTTTGCTCGATGCCGAGCAGTTGGTGGAGCGTCGCTTCCTGCTTGGCGATGGTGTGCGACAATTCGGTGTTCACGCTGGTCAACTCGGCCGGTGACAGCATACGGGCGAGCCGTGGCGCCATGATCCAGAGTAATGAGGCGGTCGCTACGGACACCAATGCGGTTGCTGCCTTCGCCAGCGCCTCCACGCCATAATCGGGCACCCAGAGCGTGAGGATTGCCAATCCGTGCACCGTCGAGCAGGTCAGGAAGAACGTGACGAACAGATGGGCGATCCAGTGGTAAGCGCGATCGCGCCGTCGCCGAAGCAGCCAGATCAACGACACCGGGATGGAGACATAGGACAACAGGATGAGCGCGTCGGACCCGGCGTGCAGCCAGATCAGTCCGGGCGTCCAGGTCAGGCAGAAGCCATGTGGCGCCAGTCCGGACGGATTGAAAAACAAGCCCAAGAGGGACATTGAGGCCATTCCAACTCAAAAAGGTTATTAAATACGGCAGTCAAACGACTCAGCGTGATCACCCGAGGCGCGTGTGCGCCCGTGAGCGGGCAGGGTGTCCTGAAGACACCATTCCGCCTCGGCGTGCCGTGAGACGGTTTGGCGGCCGAAGCCGCTTATCAGCTACGAAGATCCCGGATCAGGATCCCGTCGGTCCGATACCAAAGGCCCGAAGTCTTGAGGGTCGGCACGGTTTCCGCCGTCATGGCCGCGCGGTGTCGTCAAATCGAGCGGGCCTTATTTCGTAATGGACACGGATGGTCCGTCGCCAAAGCGGGAAATACAGCAAGCCATTGCCAAAGTCAAGATAATTTTCCTATAAATGCCATCGGCTGTCCAATGCCCGCCGCAAGCTGTCACCTGAGCCGCAGCGTGACGCTACCAATCCTTGCAGTCACGCATGGGTGCCCGCATCTTCGGAGCATCGTCTAGTGGGTAAAATCTGACCGAAAGAACCGTCATATTTATCCACTAGCCTTTGATTCGGTGGGCCGATTCACCCAAACCTTGGGAGTCAAGCGTCGGGATCGGACCATTAGAGCAACATCAGCCTGACTGGAACAGTCCGGCTGATAAAGTTGCTCGTGAAAACAATGCTCTACCGCTGCGTCTGTGGACAATAGAACGTGCTGCGGCCCGACTGGACGATGCGCCGCACGCCCTCACAGGTGGCGTCCGCGGGGCAGCCGGGGCACGGTTCGCCTTCGCGCCCGTAGACTTTCCAGGCGTGCTGGAAATAGCCCAGCTCACCGTTGGTCTGGACGTAGTCGCGCAGCGACGATCCGCCGGCCGCGATCGCCTCCGTCAGGGTCTGCTTGATCGCCGGCACCAATCGCCTGGTCCGCACCCCGGGGACGCTGGACGCCAGCCGCTGCGGTGAGATCCCGGCGCGGAACAGCGCCTCGCAGACATAGATATTTCCCAGGCCGGCGACGATCTTTTGGTCGAGCAACGCGGCCTTGATCGGCGTCTTCTTGCCCTGCAGCGCCGCTGTCAGAACCGCCACCGAGAACGCGTCGTCCAGCGGTTCCGGTCCCAAACCGGCCAGCAACCGATGTTGATCCTCCCGATCGGTCTCGATCAGATCGACCGACCCGAACCGGCGCGGATCGACAAAGCCAACGCGCCAGCCGTCGTCGGTCTCCATCTCCAGGTGCTCATGGAGGGTAATGTCGTTGCGTCCAACCGGCTCCAGCAGCATGCGCCCGGACATGCCCAGATGCAGCAGGACCGACCAGCCGCTGTCCAACCGCATCAGGATGTATTTCGCACGCCGGCGGAAACTGGTCACCCGAGCGCCGGTCAGCGTGGCGGCGAGACCCGGGGGCAGGGGCCAGCGCAGATCAGGCCGGTGGGCCACGGCCCGCAACAGCACCCGCCCTTCCAGACGCGCCTGCAGGCCTCTCATCACGGTCTCGACTTCGGGGAGTTCCGGCATACGGTGGTTCAGGCTATACAACCCTATCATGAGCGACAATCCCGCAACGAGCGTCGATTTTGGCTTCCGTTCGGTGGCGCCCGCCGAGAAGGCCGGCATGGTGCGCGCCGTTTTCGACAGTGTGGCGCCGCGCTACGACCTGATGAACGACCTGATGTCGCTGGGCATCCATCGCGTCTGGAAAAAGATCTTCATCAGTGACCTGCAGCCGCGGCCGTCGCACACGCTGCTCGATCTGGCTGGTGGGACAGGCGATATCAGCTTCGGCTGGTTGAGGCGCGGCGGCGGACCGGTGTTGCTGACCGATATCAACAACGCCATGCTGTCGGTCGGCCGGGACCGTGCCCTGAACGGCGGCTTTTCCGGCGATGTCAGCCTGGTCGTCGCGGATGCCGAAAAGCTGCCGCTGCCGGATCGCTGCGTCGACCGGGTCTCCATTGCCTTCGGTCTCCGCAACTGCACCGACAAACCAGCGGTCCTTCGCGAGGCTCGACGGGTGCTGAAACCGGGTGGGCGGTTCCTGTGCCTGGAATTCTCCCGCGTCACCGTCCACGCGCTGACGCCGGTCTACGACACATGGTCGTTCAGGGTGCTGCCCCGGCTGGGCCGCATGGTCGCGGGGGACGAGGACAGCTACCGCTACCTCGCCGAAAGCATCCGCACGTTCCCCGATCAGGAGAAACTGGCCGGCATGATGCGCGAAGCCGGCTTTGCCAGGGTGAACGTCCGCAATCTGTCCGCCGGCATCGCCGCGATCCATTCCGGGTGGCGGCTGTGAGTAACGCGCACACGCCCGGCCAGGGAGGACGCACTGCTCCCACTGTCCATCGTGACGCCGATGGGATTTGGCCTGACCATCTGCGGCTCGCGGATTCGAACCCATCGAAGACGTGGGTGGCCCCCGGGCAATCGGGTGAACCAGCGATCTGCCATCGGATCAGCACGCTGTGCGTGGCCCGCGTGGAATACTGCCTCGGGGGAGGGGCCGGTATGTGGGGGAATCGACCGATTTTTTCACCACAGAGGCGCAGAGGCGCAGAGAAAGCGAAGTATTTGACTGGTCGTAGACTTTTCGCGAAACGAAAGTTTACACTACACACTGGGCGGGGCCTGCGGGACCCTGTCCATGCAGCCCGCCACGGTATGATGTCTCTGGGCCTCTGCGCCTCTGTGGTGAAAAATTCCTGCTTTTACGCGCACCCCGGATCCGCCCATTGGGCCCCGGCGCCGACGCAGTTTGGGGCGCGATCGGCTCGGAAACCGCTCCTTGGTCCTTTGCCGCGTCATCCATCGTCGCCCCCAATATCCCATCCGATCATAAGCGTCCCCTGATGACCGAAAAGCGCGTCCTGCTGATCATCGCCGGCGGCATCGCCGCCTATAAGGCACTGGAGCTGATCCGCCTCCTGCGCCGGCAGGGCCGCGGCGTCACCTGCGTGCTGACCGATAATGGCGGGCAATTCGTCACGCCGCTCTCGCTCCAGGCGCTCAGCGAGTCCAAAGTCTATTCCGACCTGTTTTCGCTCACCGACGAGTCGGAGATGGGGCACATCCAGCTGTCCCGCGCCGCCGACCTTCTGGTGGTCGCCCCAGCCACGGCGAACATCCTGGCCAAAATGGCTGCTGGCCTGGCCGACGATCTCGCCTCCACGGTATTGCTGGCGACCGACAAGCCGGTGCTGGTCGCGCCGGCGATGAACGTCCGCATGTGGCTGCATCCGGCCACGCAAGCCAACATGGCGACCCTGGCCCAGCGCGGCGTCCACGTCGTGCAACCCAACGAGGGCCCGATGGCCTGCAACGAGTTCGGCCCCGGCCGCCTCGCCGAACCGCCCGAAATCCTGCAGGCGATCGAGAAGATCCTGGCCCCGGCACCCGGCCTGCTGACGGGGCGACCGCTGACCGGCCGGCACGCCTTGGTGACCAGCGGACCAACCCACGAACCGATCGATCCGGTGCGCTACATTGCCAACCGCTCCTCCGGCCGCCAGGGACACGCCATCGCCACCGCGCTCGCCGACCTCGGCGCCCGCGTGACCTTGGTGTGCGGCCCGGTCACCGTGCCCGATCCCCCCGGCGTCACGGTTCGCCACATCGAGAGCGCGCAGCAGATGCTGGATGCCTGCCGATCGGCGTTGCCCGCCGACATCGCCGTTTTCGCCGCGGCGGTGGCCGATTGGCGCGTTGAACAGACCTCGACCGGCAAGATCAAGAAGCAGCCCGGCGCCGCGCCGCCCAGCCTGACCCTGGTGCCAAACCCGGACATCCTGGCGACCATCGCCGCCGCCGGGCCCGATCGTCCGCGTCTCGTGGTCGGTTTCGCGGCCGAGACCGACGACCTGATGGAGAACGCCCAGGCCAAGCTGCGGCGCAAGAATGCGGACTGGATCGTCGCCAACGACGTCTCGCCGGAAACCGGCATCATGGGCGGCGCAGAAAACGCCGTCCATATCGTCTCCGCCGCCGGGATCGAGACCTGGCCGCGGCTGGCCAAGGACGACGTTGCCCGCCGCCTGGCCCGCCGCATCGCCGAGGTGCTGACCTGACCGGCGACCCGCCCTGGTTGATCCGGCCGCTGCGGCAGCGCGACCTGCCGCTGTACCGGCCGCTGCGGTTGGAGGCGCTGCTGCGTCACCCCGAGGCATTCGGTTCGTCGTTCGAGGAAGAGCAGGGGAGCGACCTGTCGCACCTGATCGGCGACCCGCCTAACGTCACTTTGGGCGGCTTCGTGGACGGCGTCATGGTTGGCACCGCCGGGCTCGTCGTGTCGCCACGGCTGAAGCAGCGCCACAAGGGCCACGTCGTCGGCGTCTATGTCGCCCCTGCCTGGCGCCGGACGGGATTGGCACGCGCGCTTCTGGACCATCTGGTCGCCGACGCACGCAAGAGCGGCCTGATCCTGTTGACTCTATCGGTCACCGTGGGAAATACCGCTGCTCGGCGTCTGTATCTGCACGCCGGTTTCACCGTCTACGGGGTGGAGCCGCTCAGCCTGCGCGTCGGTTCAGACCCCCTGGATGAGGAGCTAATGGCGCTGCGGCTTTAAAGCCGAACGGCGAGAAGCGCGTACTGCGGGTATTCCCAGCAACCTCAAACAATCGCCGGTGGGTTGGCCTCAGTGCGGCAACTCCAGCGTCGCCACGGTCCCGTCGTCGCCGTATATCGCCAGCGAACCGCCATGCCGAGCGGCGAAGCTGTGCGCCAGCGTGAGGCCTTCGCCTGAGCGCGGAGTGCCGGTAAAACCCCAGCCGTTGTCGAGCACGGTCAGCGTCGTGCAATCTTCATCGCTCACCAGCCGGACCGCGATCCGTCCGGTATGACGGCCCTTCATGCCATGCTTGACGGCATTGCTGACCAGTTCGTGCGCACTGCGCAGCACCGTATCGCGCAATCCCACCGGACAGCTTCCGCGCACCGAGACCCCGGCACGGATCACCTGATCGGTGTCCCGCATCATTTCGACTACCGCCCCTGCGAGCCGGCGCAACCGTTCCGCCATCGATCCAGGTGCATCGGTGAGGCCGAACAGCGCGTCGGAGATCGTCGCTGACAGGCCGATCCGGTATTCCAGTTCCTGGGCGATCTTCTCACCCTGCGGCGTGTCGCACAGGCCCGGCGCTCGAGCGATCAAACCAAGAATGCGCTGCAACGTGTTCTTGGTGTGATGACGCAACTGACGCAGGTCGATTTCCTGCTCGGCGCCACCGACCGCTTCCTCGCCGTCGTCCATTTTGTCAGCAGGGCCATGGAACGGGTGCCTTCCGTCCTGGCCCGCGGGGGCGTGCCGCGGGCTGGGCGTGGAAGTGGCGACGTAAGACATGGCAGAAGCCCCTTGATTTCGACGCGCCATCGTTAGTGGTGACGCACCCTAGACAATGAAGCCTTAAGACAACGTTAAGGATCGCGTCCTGGTATTGAAAGGATCGCGTTCTGGTATTGACTGAATCGTATGTGGGAAAATTTCCCACGTCAATCGATTTTTGTCGTCTTGTGGGTGTTTTTCCCACATAAGACTGTGCTAGGCCGTATCAAGCAAGGAAACGCAACCTGAGATGCCGCCGATCGACCGCCCTCAACCGGTACCGCCCGCGTCGTTGCTGAAAGCGGCACGGCGCTTGTTGCGGCCGTTGGTGCGTCTCATGATGCTAAGCGGAGTGACCTTTCCAGTCCTCGCCGACACGCTGCGCCGGCTGTATGTGGAGATCGCGGTCAACGACGTACTGACCGAACCGAAAGCCCGCACCGACAGCCGGATCAGCCTTCTCACGGGGGTCCATCGCAAGGAAATCCGCCGCCTGAGGGAAATGCCGGCCGACAATGCGGGCGCGCCGGATATCGTCACCCTGGCCAGCCAGATCGTCGCGCGCTGGGTCGGCACCGCCCGGTTCGTCGACGCCAACGGGCGGCCCTTGCCATTGCCGAGGATCGGCGGTGAAGGTGCCAATTTAGGTCCGTCTGCCGATAAATCTCCCGATTTCGATACGCGTCCGCCGTCTTTCGACAAGCTGGTGGAATCCGTGACGACTGACATACGTCCGCGTGCCGTTCTGGATGATTTGCTTGGTCACGGCGTTGTATTCATGGACGCGGCAGACTGTGTTCAGCTAAATACTGATGCGTTTATCCCCAGACCGGGGAGAGAGGAGCAGTTGTTCTACTTCGCTCGCAATCTGCATGATCACGTCGCCGCCGCGGCGGCGAACATCAGCGCGGCCGAAGCGCCTCCGTTCCTGGATCGCAGCGTCCACTATGACGGGCTGACGCCGACGCAGGTGCAGACACTGCGTGAGTATGCCCGCGCGGCGGCGATGCGCGTGCTGCTGGACGTCAACCGGCTGGCGCAGGAACTGACTGAAGCGACCCCCGGGTCGCAGCCGACGCAGCCGCGACGGATCAATTTCGGGATTTATGTTTTCGACGAAGACGAGCCTCCCGCCGCGGCGGGCGAGCCATGACCGGGGATTCATGAAACGTCTCGGTCCCTTTCTGATCCTGACGTTGCTGGCCGCCTGCGTCACGCCGGCTGCGACGCCCGGTGTCGGTACGCAGCCCGAGTTGGCACACGCTGCCGGCGGACCCCGGATCGGCGTGGCCCAGCCGATCGGATCGGACAAGATCGGCCGGGTTGGACCAGACGGCGCGCCGCCGCCCCCCGAACATGGCTTTGCTGGCCATGACCTGGCCGAGCGGGGCATTGGCGGCACAGGGGCGCCGGCGCCGATGGGCACCGCGGTCGAGATTGTGGATCGTGGCATTGGCGGCACCGGGATCGTCGGCGTCGTCACCGGCTTCGGTTCAGTCTTCGTCAATGGGATCGAGATCAATTACGACAACGCGGCCTCCGTCGATATCGACGGCAACGCGTCCTCTGTCGCGGCCCTGCGGGCTGGACAGCTGGTTGCGATCCAGGCCGAGGGGTACGCCACCTCGCCCCATGCCAAGGCAATCTCGGTGCGCAGCGCGGCCACCGGCCGGATCGAGGCGCTGGAACTGGGTTCGGGGACGCTGACGATCGCCGGACAGGCGGTTTTGGTGCCGGACGGGACCTGGGGTGCGAGCCACTTCGGGCTAGGCGACTGGGTCAAGGTCAGCGGGCTGCGGCGGGAGGACGGAACGATCGTGGCCAGCCGGCTGGATCCCGCGCCGGTGGGGACCCTTCAGGCACGCGGCCGCGTCGTGCGCGACGACGCCGGGGTTCGGCTCGGGAAACTGGAGCTGACCGGGCCGGCCGCCGCCAGCGTGAAGGATGGCCAGTTCATCGTCGTATCGGGCGACTACGTGGCCGGGCACGGACACGTCGGAACCGTCGCATCCGATGCGATGTGGCCCAATCCGGGCGCCTATTTCGGTTCGTCCACCACCCAACTGAGCGTGCAGGCGTTCGTTCGAGTGGACAAAGGTTCGGTCTCGATGAACGGCGTGAAGGTGAGGTCCGACCCCGGCGTTTCCGAGCAAACTCGACCGGCGGGCGTCGCCGTCGTCTCGTTGCGACGCCAGCCAGATGGTTCCTTTACCGCGGTTGGATTGCGCGATGGCGACTATCGGGGCCACACCGACAAGCCTGTCCGTGGGGGAGGCGATGCCGGCACGTTGCAGACGCCGCAGCGGAACGCGCATTCGTCGTCACCTCCGCCACCCGCTGGCGACGCAGGTTCGGCCGCGAGTGGATCGGTGCCGCCGGGTGTCGTTGCCGGCGCCTCATCCGCGATGCCCGGTTCCCCGTCGGCGGTGCAGGCACCCATGGCAGTGGTGTCTAATTCGCCTTCCGCACCTGGCATGCCAGCGGCCCCCCCACCTTCGCCTGTGTTACTGACACCCACGCCGTCCCCAACACCCACGCCAAAGCCGATACTCACGCCTGCGCCCACACCCGTGCCTACGCCGATACCCACGCCAACGCCGACACCCGCGGCAACGCCGACCCCCACACCAACGCCGATGCCCACACCAACGCCGACCCCCACGGCAACTGCGATACCCACCTCCACGCCAACGCCAACACCAACTAGTACACCAGGGACCCAAAGCGTCGGGTCAGGCCAGCAGATCAGTAGCACCACAGGCAAAGGGGTCACCGCCGCTCTCGCCTGGCAAAAATCACCCCTGCCGGGCGCGCTTGCACTGCATCAGTCCGCGCGTTCGGCGAGCCTTGCGATCAAAAGCTCGACCTCGCTTTCGAGCATGAGTTTGCTGACGTCGACCTCTGCCCCCGCCGTGGCGGCTGCCCCCGCCGTGGTGGGCAAAAGCCCTGCGCCGGTCGGCACGACCTCCGTCAAACCGTCCACCGGGGGTGGGAAGCGATAGGACGGCGCTCATGCCGCAGGTTCGGACCAGTCCGGCGCCCGAGCGGCAGGCCAGCGGCCCACGACGGGCGGCGCCGCATTGATGGCCGGTCGACCGCGCCCCGCGCCGCCGGGCAATCATGCGCTTCATGCAACAGTCCCGCTTGGCAGTATCCTGGCGCTGGTGACGCTCTTCATCGTCTACGGGTCGCTCTACCCGTTCCAATTCCACCCACCAGCGGGCACCGCCGGTCTGTTCCGCACCTTGTTCGGTACTTGGCAGGAATGGGATCGACGCGGCGATCTGTTGTCCAACATATTGCTCTATATGCCGTTCGGTTTTCTCGCCACGCACACGTCGCCGGGACGAGCACCCGCCGCGGTGCGTGCCTTGCTGGCAATCCTGGCCGGCACCGCCCTTTCGGTCGGCATGGAACTCACCCAGTTCTATGACGAAGGGCGCGTTACCTCGATGGGTGACGTCTACGCGAATGCCATCGGTTCGACGGTCGGCGCAACCCTGTCCGCGTTGCTCGGCGTCAGCATGCGGTGGCCATTCGTGCGGGAGCTTGGGGTTAATCCCGAAGCGTCCCTGTTGTTGGCGACGTTCCTGGGATACCGCCTGTATCCCTATGTTCCGGTGATCGACAGGCACAAATACCTGCGCGCGGTCGACGGACTGCTCCCGTGGCTAATCCCGCCGCCGGGTGACCTGGCGCGTTTCATCCTGATCTGGCTGTTCGTCGCCGTGGTCGTCGAGTCGCTCTACGGCTTCCGCCGCTGGCTCCTGGTGTTCCCAATTCTGGCGCTGGGGATATTCAGCGGACGCATCCTGATCGTCGATCTTTCCCTGACCTCCGCCGATGTAGCGGGCGCGGCCATTGCGTTCATCCTGTGGGCCGGGCCGTTGCGCTGGCTGCCGGCAAGGCCCGCGATCCTGGCCTGCCTGTTCGCCGGGCTGATCGCCGCAATGCGCCTGGAACCCTTCACCTTCAGCCGGGTCCCGCTGCGAGGGTTCGGCTGGGTGCCGTTCTGGAGCCTGATGAACGGTTCCACCAGCGTGGCGATGCAGGCGTTCTTCGAGAAATTCTACCAGTACGGCGGATTGATCTGGCTGCTCCGCCGCAGCGGCATGCCGCTCACCGGCGCCACCGCCCTGACAGCGGCGCTGCTGTTCGCAACCAGCTACGCCGAACTTTATCTGCCCGACCGCAGCGGCGAGATTACCGATGCCGCGATGGCTGTCATGATCGGCGCGGCCTTCCATCTGCTGCGCAACGCAGCGCTGGCCGGATCTGCGCCCCCGTCGCTGCCGGTCGATGCTAAATCGTCGACAATAATCGTGTCACCTTGAACACGAAACGGATAGTGTCCCGCCCATGGTTGGTTCAGCGAGACCACGGCCTAGGCCCACACATTACCTGTCCGGCGACGGTCGGGTCGTTCGTGCGAAGAAGCGAAGCCTCATTCGGCGCCTGCTCCGCCTGCTGGTCATCCTGGCCTGCCTCGGCGCCGTCGCCGGCGGTGCCATGGCCGGTGTCGTCCTGACCCAGATCGGACGCGCCCCCCGCGAATGGGCACCCTACCTGCAGCGCCGCGCGCTCACGCATCCGCCGCTGATCGTCGATTCGGTGGACCTGGTGGCGTGGTGGCTGATCCATGCCGATCGGCTGGCCCACGCCGAACCGTTCAAGCTGCCGGCGTCCCTCGGCGCATCGCCAGATCGCTCCGGACCCACTCCGGATGGCCGCCTGCGCCTGGTGTCGTCCTCGCCGGCACTCGCCGAAGCCGCCGCCGATGCCAAACCCGGCGACGTCATCCAGCTTGCGCCCGGGCATTACCGTTTCGCCAGCTCCTCGATCAAGTTCAACCAGCCCGGCACCGCCATCGCCCCCATCACTGTCCGCGCCGCTCGGCTGGACGATGTGGTCATCGAGTCCGACGTGGTCGAGACATTCCACGTCGCCGCGCCGTTCTGGCGGTTTGAGAACCTGAGCATGCGCGGGGTGTGCGGCGACCATTCCGGGTGCGAGCACGCCATCCATGTCGTCGCCGGCGCCACCGATGTCGTGATCCGCAACAACCGCTTCGAAGATTACAACGCCCACCTCAAGATCAACGGCGAGGACGGCCGCTTTCCGGACCGCGGCGTGGTCGAGGGCAACACCTTCACCAACAGCGCGCCGCGCTCCACCGGGAATCCGGTCACCCCGATCGATCTGGTCGCCGCCAGCGACTGGCATATCCGCACCAACATCATCGCCGACTTCGTCCGAGCGGGGGAGGGTGCGGCGACCTACGGCGCGTTCGTCAAGGGAGCCGGCGAAGGCAACGTGATGGAGCGCAACCTGGTGGTCTGCGAGTGGAAGCTGCGCGGCATTCCGGGCCAGCAGGTCGGGCTGTCATTGGGCGGCGGAGGCACCGATCTCTACGCTCGCCGCGAGGCCGGCCGCACCGGGTTCGAGCAGGTCGGCGGGGTCATCCGCGACAACCTCATCGCGTCGTGCGACGACGACGGCATCTACCTGAACCGCGCCGCTCGATCGGTGATCGACCACAACACCTTGCTCGACACCGCGGGTATCGACGCCAGGTTTGTGGAAACCTCGGCCACGGTGACCGCGAACATCGTGGATGGCGCGGTTCGCGTGCGGGACGGGGCCTCGCTGAGGGCCTTCGACAACGCGGCGCCATTCCTGCTGAGCTTGTTCGCCGGCTGGCACCCGCAGCGCGGCCTTTTCACGGAGCCAGGCGCACTCGACCTGACATGGCGGAAGGAACCGGATCGTCTGCCCGCCGGTGACTCGCCGAACGGCGATGTCAGGATCGACCTGTGCGGCCACCAGCGCGATAACCAGACCGAGCCAGGCGCATTCGATGACTTCTCGAAATGTCTAGCCGGCCAGTAGCTCGGTGGCCAGCGCGTCCCACTCCTGATCCAGGGTCCCCGTCGCCGGCGTGCGGCCTGCCCGGTTGTACCAGTAGCGTGCGTTCGACAGGTCCGGTTCCTTACGGTGCAGATACGCGTGCACCGCGTCGCCGGTCGGTCCCGGTTCAGCCTGAGCGCATTCATGCGCCTTGTCCCAATCGCCTTTCGCGTCCCACCAGAGCGCCTGCAACGGCAACGAGACCGCAACCGGCGGAGCGGCAGCGGCAAGCGACGAGCGAAATTCTGTAAGATCCATGGGTCAGGCCGCCTTCGCCTGCAGCAACAGATGACGCAGCTTGCGCACCGCGCTGTCCGGGGTTGTCAGCACGGTCTTCCCGGTTGCCGCGGCGACCGGGCCGGCGGCGCGGGACAGGCTGAACTGCGCCAGCGCGATCACGTGGCAGTCTTCCAATGCCACGGCAGCGCGCACGGCCGCGGCGTCGTGCCCCGCCCCGTCGCCGGCATCCAGCGCCGCCAGCGCACCCACGGCGAGACAAGGCACCAGCGTGGCGTTCGGCGCCGCCAGGTCGAACTCCGGCGGCATTGACGCCAACGTGGGCGCGAATGTCGCCATCAATCCGATCCGTCCGCGCGGGCCGGTCAAGGCAATTGCTTCCTCGATCATCGCCTCGTTCGGTTTCAGCACCGGAATGGCGGGAAATTCCCGCGCGCAGGCCTCGATGCAGGGACCAAACGCGGAGCACGTGAACAGGATGGCATCCG
>JAQGHW010000049.1 GCA_028291505.1 Rhodopila sp.
CCGCCGGCCTATGCCAACCTGCCGTCGGACGACAACGGCACCGCCGGCGACACCGACAGCGACGGCGCGGCGCCACCAGCAACGGAAGACGCGCAGAAGGCCCAGACTGACGCGACCCAAGGGGCTGTCGCCCCACAACCGAACACTAACGCCGACGCCGGTTCCGGCAACGCCGACGGCGACAAGCCAACCGTCTCGCTGCGGCTGGCGCGGCCGGAGACACTTCCGGAGCAGGCCGCCCCCACGACAGCAGGCGAGCTGCCCCGGCAAGGCGTGCATGTGCTGAATGTCGCCCAGCCTGCCGCCGGTACCTTGCTGGTGGCGCAGGCAACATCACCCGCCGCTCTTGTGCTGGCGCTGGAACGGCAGGGCGCCTCCGGCTGGGAGACGTTCGCGATCGGCAACGGCCGCAGCCCGGTGGTGGCGAGCCCGGCGGATTCGGATCCAAGACGCTGGCGCATCGAGGTCTGGACGGTCGATGGCGGGCCGGAGCCCATCCGCTTCGCGGCGCGGGCGATTGCCATCGATGCCCAGGCATCTGGAACGGTGTCTCTGCCGGCGCTGGACGGCATGCCTCGCTCGCTTGCGGTGGCCCATGTCAAGGTCGCCGCCCCAGGGCCTCCGCCCCACCGAACCGTGGGAGCCGTTGCGGCGCGAGACCGTGACGGTTGCCGGGGGCATCACCCGGCTCGTCCCGCTGCTGCCCGTGCCCAGCGCCACCGGACCGACCGATCTGGCCAACGGCACCGCCGGGCTCGACACGGTAGCCCTGACCTTCGACCAGCCGGTTGACCTCGCCGCCCTCGTGCGCCTGCTGACGATCGATATCACCCCTCAGGCTGGTGTGGCCGAGACTGGCACTCAGACCTTGACAGCGCAGGATTTCGACCTTCGGCCCGTGGAACGCACCGCGCGCAGCGCCCTACAGACGGTGATGGTGGTGTTGCGCCACCCGGTGCCCGATGGCCGGGTCGCCACGCTGCATCTGCGCCTGTCGGACGAACCCGGTCTTGATGACCCGAACTTCTCGCTCGTACTGCGTTCGGCCACGCCGTTCAAACTCACCGACACCACCTGCGGCGACAGCTTCAACCGGGCGGATGTCGACGGTGTCCTGCGCTGCACGCCCGATTCACGGTTTGCCGCTCAGCCGCGCCGGGTGGTGCTGCAATTCTCCGACCGCCCCGAAGATCTCGACATCGTCCGGGCACGCGACATTCTGCGCATCACCCCGCCGCTGGATGACCTCGATGTCGCCATCGTCGCCGTCAACGGGCTGCGCGTCACCGGCAAATTCGCGGCTGATCAGGTCTACCGGATTTCCGTCGCCCCCGGCGCACTGCACGACCAGCGTGGCCGGGCGCTATCCGCCGCGGTCAATACAGGCGTCAGCTTCAGTGCCGGCACGCCGGCCTTGGGCTGGAACGTGCCGCAGGGCATCGTCGAACGCCTGGGTCCGCAGATGGTGCCCTTGCGCGGCCATGGTTACGACCATGCGGATGTCCGCATCTATCCGATCGACCCGCCCAGCCGGGACTTCTGGCCCTTCCCGCGCACCCGGCCGATCACCAGTGACGACGATGCACCCCCGCTGCCCGGCAACGAACCGGCCGCCTATGCCGATCAGGGGCCGATTTCCGGCGATGCGATGGCGCAGCGCATTCTTGCCCTCGGCTCGCCCGCCGTCAGCGAGATGATGGCCCTGCCCATCCATCGCGGGGGCGTTGACACGAAATTCGGCGTCGACCTCGCGCCCAGCCTGGCGCGGATCGCGGGTCCGCAGGCACCCGGCACCTATCTCGTCGGCCTGCGCACGACCGACGGTTCGACACGGCAATGGACAAGGCTGCAGGTGACCGATCTGTCGCTGACGGCGGTCGAGGAGCCCGACCGGGTGCGCTTCGCCGTCACCTCGCTGTCCGCTGCCGAACCGGTGGCGGGCGCACAGATCCGGCTGGATGGTATGCGGGACGGCAGGTTCGTCACGCTGGCCCGAGGCACCACCGCATCCGACGGCACCTGGACCATGCTCGCGCCGCTGGCCCGCGGTCTGGATGGGAAGCCGGCCGACATCCAGCGCATCGTCGCAATCAAGGCGACGGATGCGCTGGTGCTGGAGCCACGGCGCGGGCCGCAGCAATACGCCAGCGGTAATTGGACGCGACGGGCCGTACCGTGGCTCGATTGGACCGTTCGTGACGTCGCCGCCCGGCAGGAGAAGGCGCTCACGCTCTGCCACGTGTTTACGGAGAGGCCAATCTATCGGCCGGAGGAGCCGATGCTGATCGCCGGCATGATCCGGCGTGGCTTCCAGGGGGGCCTATCCTAGGCCGTTGATACGGGCGAGGTGCTGATCAAGGCGCCCGGTGACCAGGAATGGCACCTGCCGGTCACATTGGACGAACTCGGCGGCTTTCACGTGAAATTCGCCGAAAAGACCGAGGCGACCGGCGATTATTCCATTCAGTATCAGCCCAAAAATGGCGAGCCGTGTGGCGCCATCACGGTGAAGAAGGAGGCCTATCGCCTGCCGACCTTCGAGGTGGTGCTGAACGGCCCGGCGACGGCGCCGCTCGACGTACCGTTCCAGGTCAACCTGCTCGCCCGCTTCTTTGCCGGTGGCCTGCTGTCGGATCGGCCGATCACGTGGCGGGTGACGCAGTTCCCCTATCTTTGGACCCCGCCCACCTCCTTTAACGGGGACCACGATGGGTTTCTGTTCAGTCCCGACAGCCGCATCTCCGATGATAGCCCGTTCCGTTCCACCCCGGTGATGAACCGCGAGGTCAAGACCGATGCCGGCGGTTCGGCGCAGCTGACGCTGGACCCCACGATCGAGCCGACCGCCCAGCCCCGGCAGTACGTTGTCGAGGCCACCGTGACCGGCGATGACGATCTGCAGGTCCGCAGCACCCAGCACGTGATCGCGCTGCCGCCCTTCGTGCTCGGCGTGAAAGTGCCGCGTTACTTGCCACGGATCGGTGCCATCGACCCCGAGATCGTCGCTCTCGATGGCGTGGGGCACGAGGTGCAAGGCCTTGCCATGACCGTCCGGCTGATTCACCGGCAATGGAATTCGGTGCTGGAGGCCAGCGACTTCGCCCAGGGGTCCGCCAAGTACCAGACCCAGGTGATCGACGAGGCCATTGCCGAACGCCAGGTGACCAGTGGCACCGCGCCGCAGACGGTGCATTTCGGCGCTACCGAAGCGGGCGTTTATCTCGTGGAAGTCACCGCCGCCGACAAGGTCGGCCGAACCCAGACGGTGAAGTTCGATCTGTTCATGTCCGGCGATACGCCCGTGACTTGGCAGCGTCCGCCGGCGCAGACCATCACGGTCACCGCCGACAAGGAACGCTACGACCCGGGCGAGACCGCGACCTTGTTGCTGCAGAGCCCGTTCCAGACCGCCCGCGCGCTGGCGATCGCGGAGGAGCCGGAGGGACGGTTCCGCTACGACTGGGTGGACATCGCCAATGGCCAGGGCCGCTATACGGTGCCAATCCGCAAGCAGCAGATGCCGCGGCTGGCGGTGCATTTCCTGCTCATGCGGGGCCGCTTGCCAGGGCCGGCGACGCCGAACGCGCCGTTCGACCTGGGCAAGCCCGTGAGTCTGGCCGCGACGAGCTGGGTCCGCGTCAATCCGACCGACGATATCGTCAAGGTCAGCTTCGATGCGCCGGCCCAGGCTCGGCCGGAACAGGAATTCGACCTTGTGCTGCATCTATCCGACGCTTCCGGCCACCCGGTGGCCGGGGAAGCCACCGTATGGATGGTCGATCAGGCCGTGCTGTCGCTGGCAAAGGAACAGCCGCTTGACCCGTTGCCGGCATTCATCGTCGACCGTCCCACCCGCGTGGCATTGCGCGACACCCGCAACATGGCCTTCGGCGTGCTGCCGCTGATCGAAAACCCCGGCGGCGACGAAGCGGGCGATTTCGGCATGGAAAACATCTCCGTGCGCAAGAACTTCACGCCGGTGCCGCTGTATGAGCCGCGGGTGAAGGTGGGGCCGGATGGCACCGCCCGGATCCATGTGAAACCGCCGGACACGCTGACGGTGTATATGCTTCGTGCCAAGGCGGTCAGCGGGCCCGACCGGTTCGGTTTCGGCACCGGCCAGATCCGGATCCGCCAGCCGGTCGTGGCCCAGCCGGCGTTGCCGCGCTTCGTCCGACCGGGCGACGTGTTCACCGCCGGCCTGATCGGCCGCATCGTCGAAGGCCCAGGCGGCGCCGGCCGAGCCACGATCGCCACCCAGACCCTCAGCGTGATCGGGGCAAAGGAACAGGATCTGACCTGGGACGGCCAGCACCCGGCGCGCATCGATTTCACCCTGACCGTGCCGGAACCGGCTGTCGGAACCACCTCGGCCCAGGTCCGCATGACCGTGCAGCGCAGCGCTGATAACGTGGGCGACGCCGTGCAGATCGACCTGCCGATCCGGCCGGACCGGCCGGTCGTGCATCGCCGCGAACTGCTGGCCCTGAAGCGGGACGGCACGCTGAACATTCCAGCCCTCGCCGAGGGGCCCG
>JAQGHW010000061.1 GCA_028291505.1 Rhodopila sp.
CGGGCTGATCGACATCAGGCGTTGCAGATTAGGGACAAAACCAAGCATCTTGTTTACATTGTCGAGTATCGATTGCGACTCAGCGGGTGCGTCATCGCGTCCGGGAATGGCAATACGGGGCATTTGCTTCTCCGTTTACGTTCGACCTGAAGTGGTCGGCACACCGCCTAACTAACCTCTACCGGCTGTCTAATTAATCCAGTAAACCGAGACACAGCCTCTCGGAATGTGAGAGATGATGGATCGTTTGGAGGCAATGTCGATTTTAGTGGCTTCAGCCGAGGCGGGCAGTTTCTCCGCCGCGGGGCGGCGGTTGGGCGTGCCGCTGCCGACGGTGAGCCGGAAGGTCGCGGAACTCGAAGCGCACCTCAACACCCAACTCCTTACGCGCACGACCCGCCGGCTGGAACTGACCGACGCCGGCGTCGCTTACGTGTCGGCCTGCAAACGCATTCTCGAGCAGGTCGACGAGGCGGAATCGCAGGCCTCAGGCGAATACACGCTGCCGCGCGGCACGCTCGCGATGACAGCGCCCATCGTCTTCGGCCGCCTCCACGTCGTTCCAATCATTAACGAATTTCTGGCGCAGTTCGGCGAGATCAACGTCGAACTGACGTTGGCTGACCACAACCTGGACCTTATCGGCGAGCACCTGGACCTCGCGCTGCGCGTGGGAGCGCTGCCGGACAGCACGCTCGTCGCGGTCAAGGTCGGCGAGATCCGTCGCGTGATTTGCGGCAGCCCGGCTTATTTCGCTGCGCACGGAACACCGAAAGCTCCCGAGGACCTCGTCCAACACATGTGCGTCACGTTCACGGGCCTGGCGGCCGGAGGGACATGGACGTTCAACCACCGCGAGGGCGCGACGAAAGGGGTCCGGCCCCTCTGCCGGCTGAAGGTCAATACGGCGGAGTCAGCGATCGATGCGGCAATCGCCGGCGTTGGCGTGACGAATGTGCTGTCCTACCAGATCACTCGTCCTGTGGGGGAAGGGAAGCTCAGGATAATACTGCAAGATTACGAGCCCGGACCGAGCCCCGTCCACTTTGTGCACGCCGGCCAGGGGCTTGTGCCGCTGAAGACCCGGCGCTTCATCGAATTCGCTGTCCCTCGCCTGCGCCGGTCGCTTGCGGCCGAACTAGCGAAGCTGGACTTGCCGGCAAAGACTTCCGGCCAGCAAAGAGCGTCCCGGGTCTCAGCGTCCAGCTAACCGAGGACGGGGCCGGGAAGCTTGTCGATCTGCTGCTGCGGGGAGAGATCAACGCGGCCTTTGTGGGTGACGTCCGTGACCTTCCCGCACGCATCGACGAGTGGGTGCTGTTCGAGGAGCGCTATGTCGTCATGCTTGCCCGAAGCCACCAGCTCGCGAATCGGCATGTGATCAACCTCGCCGAACTCCGGCAGGCCGTGATACTCCGGCGCGTCGGTTGCGATGCCTCTCACAAGCTCCAAAAGCTGCCGACCCTCGCCGGCGGACTGAAATGGGGGTCACGGCAGCGAGCGTGAGCTACATCTGCAGCACATGGCGGCCGCGGGAGGGAGCATTCAAAATCCTGGGGTGCCGATGACATCGGGTTAGGTTCTGGGCTCACGGGGAGAGGGTGGTCTGGTGCCGAAGACCTCTTGTCCGTTTCCGGTCCCGGGGAACACCCGGGAAGGGAAGCAAGGCCAGGGCCCCTGCCCTGGACCCGCCAAGGGCACAGCCCTTGGAACCAGCCTGGTCGGTGTTTGCTGCATCGAGCTGAGCTCCCTTCCTCCGACGACCTGTGGCCGCCCTGAAGGGGTGACCCGTCTAGCCATGTGCATGATCGAGAGTCGCACCGGATGGTCTGGCGTGGAGCCTCAGGCACAGGAGACGGGTCATGGATCAGCCTACGCGATTTATCGGCATGGACGTACACAAGGAGACGATCGTCGTCGCGGTCTCCGCCACGGGTGATGTCGGGAAGGCCACGCCGTATGGCACATTCCCCAACACCGCCGCGGCGCTGGAGAAACTTGTTACACGCCTGCGGCAAGCCTGTAGCGGGCCATTGAAGTTCTGCTACGAAGCCGGTCCCTGCGGCTACGGCGTTCACCGCGCCCTCACCCGGTTGGGTGAGGAGTGCATGGTGGTCGCACCCTCTATGATCCCGCGCAAAAGTGGCGAGCGGCAGAAGAACGACAAGCGCGACGCCGCCAGTCTGGCGGTCTTGCACCGGGGCGGGTTGCTGACCGCGGTCTGGGTGCCGGATGCGGCGCACGAAGCGATGCGTGATTTGATCCGTGCCCGTTTGGCTGCGGTAAGGGCGGTGCGCACGGCCCGTCAACAATTGAGTGCATTTCTGCTGCGTCACGAACGGATCTATCGCAGCGGCGGGAAGGCTTGGACCAAGGCGCATCGAGGATGGCTGGTCGACCAGAGTTTTGCTCAGCCAGCGCAACAGATCGTGCTGGAGGAGAGTATTGAGGCGGTGCGTCTGGGTGAACAACGGCGGGATCGTGTTGATGGCTATCTGCGCGCGCAGATCCCATCTTGGTCACTGTTCCCGCTGGTGCAGAACCTGGGTGCGCTGCGCGGTCTGGACACGATCGCCGGCGCTGGCTTGGCCGCGGCCATTGGCGATCCATCGCGCTTTGCCTCCGCACCCGACTTCATGGCCTACATCGGTTTGGTGCCGTCAGAACATTCCTCCGGCCCGAAGCGGCGCATCGGCGCCATCACCAAGAGCGGTGATATGCATGCCCGCACCCTGCTGATCGAGGCAGCCCACAGCTACCGTTTCCCAGCCCGCATCACGCGCCGCAAGCTGGCTGCCGTTGACGCCGTGCCGGAGGCGGTGCGCGAGATCGCCTGGAAGGCGCAAACCCGCTTATGCCAGCGCTATCGGCACATGATGGCAAAGGGCAAGCCCACGCCTGTCATCGTCACCGCGATCGCACGCGAATTGGCGGGGTTCGTGTGGTCCATTGGCTGCATCACGTCGGATCCTCCTGCGAAGACCTCTGCCATCACGACGACGACGGACGAAGTCCCGCCAACGAGGTCAACCGGCCAATCCCGGTCGCTGCGTCGGCAGCCGTTGAAGTCTACGCACCGTGCGGCACGCCCGGAACAAACCCATGCGCCCATTGAATCGCGTTACGTAACACATGCCCAGGCCAACAACCCGAAGGCGAGCACTCGGGCTTCGCGAACGCGAAAGACGGTAGCCGCATCGACGGCGGGGAGCACCGGATAACCACACAGCCGGATCATCATCCGGCATGCACGGCGGGGGGCGGAACCGGTCAGGGCAATCCTCGACACCTGCTTGGAACGCGACTTCCGTCCGAAGACAGAGGCAAGCCCGCGACGCACCATGGTCTTGCGGTAACCAACCCGCGTATCACAGCATGATCAACCGTCGCTCAGTGTCCCGCTCTCCACCGCGCATGCCGGCATCAGCAAAATCAACCGGAAGTAAAAGCGCCGGATGTGAATTTGCGTCCAAGTCTCTTGAAAACGGACATGACAGCTGGTGTGGCGGGTGAAACTGGTGGCGGAGCTCCGGCCTGGTGAGGTGACGGAGACCGAGGTTGCCCGCATCGAGCGCGATGAGCGGGCTGGCACGGCTGACCTTGGGCT
>JAQGHW010000090.1 GCA_028291505.1 Rhodopila sp.
CGATAGATTGCCCACAGCAAAAGCGGCCAAATGAGATAAAATTGCTCTTCTATGCCCAGGGACCAGAGATGCAGTAGCTGCTTGACTGCAGCGGTGGCGTCGAAATAGCCGGCCTGCTGCCACAACACCATATTCGAAATGAATGCCGCGCCGCCGAGGATGCCCCAGGCGGCCTCAACGTACTCCGTAGGCAACAGCAAGAACCAACCGCCGGCCAGGACCGCGGTCAGCACAACGATCAACGCCGGGACGATGCGCCGGCAGCGGCGGGCGTAGAAGCCGAGCAGCGAGAACTGGCCGAACCGCAATTCCTCCATCAACATCCCGCTGATGAGGTAGCCGGATATCACGAAGAAGACGTCGACACCGACAAACCCTCCACTGGGGTACTCAGGGAAGGCATGGAACAGGATGACGAGAATGATTGCGACGGCCCTAAAACCATCGAGATCGCTCCGATAGCCGATATCGACCGGTGCGCCCAGACGGCCCTTGGGGAGAACTTCAGAGAGAGTAGAAATGGGCGTATCTCTGCTTCCAGCTCAACGGACTTCCATCCCCACTGTCACTCTGTCGTTTGAAGGGGTCTGCTTCAACCTCGGTGCAAGCTGATGGAGCGAATCGGTGGCGGTGGAGCGGACCTATAACGGCTTCAAAACGGATCGCCCTGGAGGCCAGATAGCGCAGCATGTTCAGCATCTTAATCGACCAGTTCGGGGCAGTTTGCACCGAGATTGAATCAGACCACCCCTTCAAACGACAGAGTGACAGCGGTGAAATAGATCGACAAGGCAACTGGCGGTCCGGACGTTCAGGACAAAAGGGGGCTGGTTGGCGATGCTCTTTGGCTCGTACCGCTACTGAGAGAATGCCCGATTCCACGCCGGGTTCCCTCACCCCCGGTTCAGCGCGGCGTCACCGTGCCGTGAAGGGGTCGCGGCATGATTATCCCAATAGGGCATTGTCAATTAACCAACTGACGACCAGCAGGACACCAAGCGTCAGCACCTATCCTAGCTAATGAGCCGGGCGCGGACCATTTGTGTCACAATCCCCGTGGGCGTGTTATGCACGCCAAGTCGCGTTCAACGCGGCCTGTATCTTAGTAAACACGCCGCTGTCCACGACAACGAGCGTAACCAACCCACTAACGCCTGCCCAGCCACTCCGGTTTTGTGCTTAGCCAATGCAATCATCGTCTGGACAGCATCGCTGCCCTGACGGCCCATCAGGGAGCTGATTTCATCGACAAGTGCTCCACGTGCGGCATCAGCACCAAATGCTAATCCAGCGACCGCGATAACGATCAGCAGAACGGCCAGCAGCGAGAAGACGGTGTAATAGGCGATTGCCACTCCGCCTCAAACAACTATCTTCGATAAAGCCGTTCGCCGTGGAACTTCGGGACTTGCCATGCCTCTGGAAACATGATTGCCAACGTCATCCGCGAATGTCTAAGTCGCGTCCCTCACCCAATGTCTAGGCCGTGGACGCAGACATTTTTCCCGAAGTTCGGAGCCATCAAGGAAGCGCTAGGCACGGCACTTCTACTGCCACTCAAGGCCCTGGATCTCGAACCCTAAAGTTGCCACAACTATAACCCGATTTTGACCGAGGTTCCTTGACCCCTGTCAATTCGCCCGGCCGCCAGCTGTGCCATTGCGCGAACAAAGCAATTCAACGTACGTGACAGGAGGGATGTTCAATGGGTACCATTCGAGCGGCCCCGCCGCTCTGGCAATTGATCTTATGGCAGTCCCCCCAGCGATGACCGATCATGACACCAAGGGATGCCGAGGGCGGATTTACCGCGAGGGAGCCCGTCGCCCGAGCCCTCATTGTGCATGCTATCGATCCCGACAGCAACCCGGTCGTGATGATCATAGCCCCAAAACGCAGTAAATCAAACTACCCCAAATAAAAAATGGCAGGTTCCCGCAATTCCCGGCTTGGACGGTGGATGATCTGGATCTGCATCCTGCTGGTTCTGCTCGCGATGCCGGCGTTCTTTTGGCAATGGGACTGGTTCATCCCAATTGTTCAATCCCGGGCCACGGCCGCGATCGGCAGGCCGGTGACGATCAGCCATCTGCATGTGCGCCTTCGCCCCCCTGTACAGATCACCACCGATGATGTGGTAATAGCCAATCCACCCGACTGGCCGAAAAATGACCCCCCGCTGGCGTCGATTGGACGTCTGACGGTCCAAGCCGATGTGTGGGAGTACGTCCGGGGTCATGGCGTGGTGCTGGCTCTGATCGCGCTCGACAAGCCGCGGGTCTATGCTGCCGAAACCGCCGACGGTTCCGCGAATTTCCGACTTTCGGTCAGCAGCGGTGGAGGCCGACCCACGATCGGTGATCTGCGCATCAACGATGGTGACGTACACGTCGTAATTTCCAGGCTGAGCGCGGATTTCTGGGCCAAGATTGTAACCCAGGATGAGGCCAATGCGGCCAAGCCGATCGTGGATGTCGAAGGCACTTATGCGGCGCAACCAGTCAGGGCGCGGCTAACCGGTGGGACGCTTCTGGCGCTGCGCGATACAGCCCATCCTTGGCCGGTGGAGCTGACGATGGCAACCGGGCCGACCCGGGCCGCGCTTAAAGGCACGCTGGAGGATCCGCTCGCACTGAAGGGCGCCAACCTTACCTTGCAGGTCAATGGTCCTGATCTGGGTCTGCTGGAGCATCTGGTCGGCTTCCCCATTCCGAAAACGCCGGCCTATCAGGCGGTCGGCAAGCTGAACTTCGAGGGCTTTGAGAAGATTCGGTGCGAAGATTTCCGCGGCCGGCTGGGCAACTCCGACATTGCCGGCATCATCGCAGAGCAGCCAAGCGGGAAGGATGAGAATGGGAAGACGAAGCCTGTCGTGACGATGGATTTGCGATCCGACCGGGTCGACCTCAGAGATCTCCGCGGCTTCATCGGCGGCGAGTCGGGCCGCACAGATGCTTCCAATGCGCCGCAACAACAGGTCCCGGTGGCGGAGTCCAAAGCCAGCTCCAAGCTATTGCCGGATACGCCGATCAACGTGTCACGCCTGAACTGGGCAGACATCCACCTGCGCTATCGCGGTGCGCATATCCTACAGGAGCGCGACATCCCGCTGGATAATCTGGACGTGACGTTGGACATCGTCGGCGGGCGCATTACCGTACATCCCGTAAGCTTCGGGGTCGGAAAGGGCCGGTTACTGGCGAACGTCAGCCTGACTCCGGCATCGGGGAAGAACGTGCGCGCCAGAGCCGACCTTCACCTGCAGAATTTGGACGTGTCGCGGCTGATGGCGGCAACCCATACCTTTGACGGTGCCGGATCGGTGAGCGGTATCGGCGCGATTGATGCTACCGGTGATTCGATGGCTTCGCTGCTGGCAAATGGCAATGGTGGTATGAAGATGGCCATGGCGGGCGGCGATCTGTCGGCGCTACTGGTTGACCTTAGCGGCTTACAATTTGGCAACGCGCTGCTGTCCGCGCTTGGGTTCCCCAAAAAAACGCTTGTGGAGTGCTTGGTGAGCGACCTCGGGCTTCATCAGGGTATTCTCGGATCCAACGTGATGGTGCTTCAGACCGCGGAGGCGATCACGACCGTCGACGGTAACATCGACTTTCGCTCAGGTAAAATCGAGTTAGCATTAAAAACAGAGTTGAGACACTTCAGTATTGGTTCGATGCCGACACGCATCGCGATCACCGGCACCTTGAAGAATCCATCGATTCGCCCCGTGCCAGAGCTGGCTGCGCGCGCCGGCGTGGGGCCTGGCCTGGCGGCGCTGCTCACGCCTCTGGAGCTTTTGCCGACGGTTCATTTCGGTACGTCGGAGCAGGAGGATGCACGCTGCGCGGAGCTGATGCAGCAGGTGCGCGCATCAGCGGGCGGCCGGCCTCTCCCCGCCCCGCAGAAAGCTGGGGGAGACGAAAAGGGGGTTGTCCCAACACGCTGAGCGGCAACCTGGAAAGGTCATCGGGGGCAGTCAGTCGTCAATCTGTATGTGGCTAAACTCGCCGCTAGCGGGGGTCACTAGACGATTTGTTCAAAATCGCACGCTAAGCCGAAATGCCAATGAAATCAGCATACCCCCAATTTGGACATAGCGTGTCGCGGGTGGCTCCTCGGGGGCGAATCAACGGCGTTTCCTGTTCCCAACCCTCCCGAAGCTGCCGCAAGAGACCGAGGAGGAGCAGCCATCGCTGTTAGCGTGCAGTTTTGAACAAATCGTCCAGTGACCCCTATCTGGCGGCCGTGGACTGGCGTCCGCAAGGGCGAGGACCGCGAGCATAAGTTGTTTGCCTTCCTGACGTCGGATCCGAATGAAATCGTGTGCCGGTGCATCGAACGGCGATGCCGGTGATCCTAACCGCTGACGAATGGGAGACCTGGCTTGGAGCACCGACGCCGGTGGCTCTCGAATTGCAGCGGCCGCTTCCAGCCGGGCAATTGTCGGTCGTTGCGACGGGCCAGCGCCAGGACGCGGCGGCATAGCCATATGATAGCGTGCGGCCTTGTTCGCGTTACGTGCTAACGATATGTTGGCTGCATGCATCCGCCCAAGTTTCTTCCCCAGCCGCACTGGCCACCGACATAGGGAGTGGTCCGACGAACTGGCCCAATTTTCCGAATAGGATAATGCTGGAAACGTGTGACCCGGCGGCGCCAACGACCGGCCTTCTCCCGTGACCGCGCCGGAGGGGGGATTTCGTCCTGTCGCCGAGATATTAGACCGACTTCCTGCCTCTCGGCGGGACGAAGTGCAGCATCGGGCCGGACAAGGTGACATCCCGTACTTGCCGGAGGACGTTGGACTTGACGTCGGACGAGCGTTCTTCCCTGGCGTTGGCTGGGTAGACGCTCCCGGACTGGATCCGGCGCGACTGCCGATCGATGACATCGAACTATTCTTCATCATAGTCCGCGGCCAGGGGTATACCCTCGAGGCGGCACTCAAAACGGCGGTCCCTCTGTCGGACGACTTCGAGGCAATGCAAAAGCTATCGGCATTCCGTAAAAAGAGTGCCCTCCAAAAATATTTGCGCAAGGCTGCGCCGACCGTCGCCGCCGAAGTGAAGAGCCGACTTAGCCGAGGGCAACTGGCGTTTTTGCCCGACCAACTCAGGTTCGAACCGGGTCGACTTCACTTCCTCCCCGGTGGTGGCTCTATTGCGATGCCTGGTTTCGATCCGAAGGATATGCCGATGCAAAATATGGTGCTGCTCTTTATCGTTCCAACTTCGGAGGGCAACAAGATGGAGATCATCTGGCGGGCCGATTAAAAAGACACGCTGACGTGCGCTACCATAAGTGAGCGGGCCAGATCAGCGTGGTGGGCGGCGAG
>JAQGHW010000153.1 GCA_028291505.1 Rhodopila sp.
ATAACGTCGAGCGCGCGCAGCGGGGGATCGTCTATATCGACGAGGTCGACAAGATTTCCCGCAAATCCGACAACCCGTCGATCACGCGCGACGTGTCGGGCGAAGGCGTGCAGCAGGCGCTGTTGAAGATCATCGAAGGCACCGTCGCGAGCGTGCCGCCCAAGGGCGGGCGCAAGCATCCGCAGCAGGAGTTCCTGCAGGTCGACACGACCAACATCCTGTTCATCTGCGGCGGCGCGTTCTCGGGCCTGGAGCGCATCATCGGCGCCCGCGGCAAGGGATCGGGCATCGGCTACGGTGCCGAGGTCCGCTCGCCTGACGAGCGGCGGATGGGGGCGATCCTGCGCGAGGTCGAGCCGGAGGATCTGCTGAAGTTCGGGCTGATCCCGGAGTTCATCGGCCGGCTTCCGGTGGTCGCGACCCTGGAAGACCTCGACGAAGGCGCGCTGATGGAAATCCTCACCAAGCCGAAGAACGCATTGGTGAAACAATACGGCCGGCTGTTCGAGATGGAGGGCGTTAAGCTTTCCTTTACCGATGACGCGCTTAAATCTGTTGCGACCCGGGCGATTGCGCGCAAGACGGGAGCAAGGGGCCTGCGGTCGATCATGGAACAGATCTTGCTCTCCACCATGTTCGAACTGCCGGGCCTGGACGGCGTGGAAGAGGTCGTGATCAACCGCGAAGTGGCGGAAGTGCGTGCCAACCCGCTTTACCTGTACGGAAAGGAAAGGGTCGAAAACAGCGCGTGATCAAACACGCAACCCAGGAATGCCGCTCGCGGTGGCGCGATCACGGATTTCAAGGGCTTGCGGCACCTCGTCCGGCAGCTATATCGGGTCGAACGGGTTGTGACAGACCCATGAAAGCGTCTTCCGTGCCGCTGTTGGGCGGAAATCGACGCTGATCGTCCTTTAGGAGGTCAAATATGACGGAACAAGATCGGCCCTCTGACAAAACAGGGCCTTCGGACAAAGCGGTTCCCCCGGACAAAGCCGGCGCAGTCGAAAAAGTCGTGCAAAGCGACTTGATGGCGGTGCTGCCGTTGCGCGACATCGTGGTGTTTCCCCACATGATCGTGCCGCTTTTCGTCGGGCGCGAAAAATCGGTCCGCGCGCTGGAAGCGGTGATGAAGGAGGACAAGCAGATCCTGCTGGTCGCCCAGAAGAACGCGTCCCAGGATGACCCCTCGGTCGAGGATATTTTCCGGATCGGGACGGTTTCCACGATCCTTCAGCTGCTGAAGCTGCCGGATGGCACGGTGAAGGTGCTGGTCGAGGGTGGCCGGCGCGCGAAAATCGTGAAATTCAAGGAGACCGAGGCGTATTTCGAGGCGGTCACCGAACCGATGCCCGACATCGCCGGCGAGAAAAAGGACCTGGAGGCGCTCGGTCGTACGGTCGTCTCGCAGTTCGAGCAGTACATCAAGCTCAACAAGAAGATCGCCCCCGAGGTGCTGGTTTCGCTGAACCAGATCGAGGAACCGTCGAAGCTGGCCGACACCGTCGCCAGCCATCTGAACCTGAAGATCCCCGAGAAGCAGGACCTGCTGGAGATCGCCAAGATCAGCGAGCGGCTGGAACGCGTCTTCGGCCACATGGAGTCGGAAATCGGCGTCCTGCAGGTGGAAAAGCGCATCCGCAACCGCGTGAAGCGGCAGATGGAGAAGACCCAGCGCGAGTACTACCTGAACGAACAGCTCAAGGCGATCCAGAAGGAGCTGGGCGAAGGCGAGGACGGCAAGGACGAGAACGCCGAACTCGAGGCCAAGATCAAGAAGACCCGGTTCAGCAAGGAAGCCCGCGAAAAGGCCGTGGCGGAGCTGAAGAAGCTGCGCACCATGAGCCCCATGAGCGCGGAAGCCACGGTGGTGCGCAACTACCTGGATTGGATGCTGTCCATCCCCTGGAAGAAGCGCAGCAAGATCAACAACGACGTGGTCGCGGCCGAGAAGGTGCTCGAAGGCGACCATTATGGCCTGGAGAAGGTCAAGGAACGCATTATCGAGTACCTGGCGGTACAGGCGCGCAGCCCGAAGGTGCGTGGGCCGATCCTGTGCCTGGTCGGGCCTCCGGGTGTCGGCAAGACGTCGCTGGGCAAGTCCATCGCCAAGGCAACCGGGCGCAACTTCGTTCGCATGTCGCTGGGTGGCGTGCGGGATGAGGCCGAGGTGAGAGGCCACCGGCGGACCTATATCGGCTCGATGCCGGGCAAGGTCATCCAGGGCATGAAGAAGGCCAAGACCTCCAACCCGCTCTTCCTGCTGGATGAGGTGGACAAGCTGGGGCAGGACTGGCGCGGCGACCCATCGTCGGCGCTGCTGGAAGTGCTGGATCCCGAACAGAACTCGACGTTCGCCGATCACTACCTGGAGGTCGACTACGATCTGTCCGACGTGATGTTCGTCACCACGGCCAACAGCCTGCGTATGCCGCAGCCGCTGCTGGACCGGATGGAGATCATCCGCATCCCCGGCTACACCGAGGATGAGAAGGTCGAGATCGCGAAACGCCACCTGATCAACAAGCAGGGTGAGGCGCACGGCCTGAAGAAGGACGAATGGAGCATCTCTGAGGATGCTCTGCGCGACCTGATCCGGTACTACTCGCGTGAAGCCGGCGTGCGGAACCTGGAGCGTGAGCTCGCCAACCTGGCCCGCAAATCGGTGAAGGAGATCGTGACCAAGAAGACTCCTAAGGTCGCGATCACCCGGAAGAACCTGGAAAAGTTCGCCGGCGTGAAGAAGTTCCGCTATGGCGAGACGGAAGCCGAGGACATGGTTGGTGTCGTCACCGGCCTGGCCTGGACCGAGGTGGGTGGCGAGATCCTGACCATCGAGTCAGTGCTGCTGCCCGGCAAGGGCAACGTCAAGCAGACCGGCAAGCTGGGCGACGTGATGCAGGAAAGCGTCCAGGCGGCGTTGAGCTACGTGCGGAGTCGCTCGATCAGGTTCGGTATCAAGCCGACGCTGTTCGAGAAGCGCGACATCCACGTGCACGTGCCCGAGGGTGCGACTCCGAAGGACGGTCCGTCCGCCGGCGTCGCGATGGCCACCTCGATCGTATCGATCCTGACCGGCATCCCGGTAAGGCGCGATGTGGCGATGACGGGTGAGATCACGTTGCGCGGCCGCATTCTGCCGATTGGCGGTTTGAAGGAGAAACTGCTGGCGGCGCTGCGGGCGGGGATCACGACGGTGTTCATCCCGAAGGAGAACGAGAAGGACCTGGCGGAGATCCCGGACAACGTGAAAAAGCACCTGAAGCTGATTCCCGTTGCCGACGTGGACGAGGTGATCGCCCAGGCGCTGGCGCGTCGTCCGATAGCGATCGAGTGGGAAGAACCGCCCGAACCGCCCGTCCCGGCGGCGACGGCACAGCCGGCGCAGGCATCGCTGCCACACTGATATTGGGAGCAGCCCGAGGTTCAAGCCTCGGGCTCCCCTTCTATCTATCCCAGACCCACCAATGACCTGGTTCCAAGGGCCGTCGGCCCTTGGTGGGGTGCGGGGCAAGCCCCGCCCTTGATTATCTCGTCTAAAGCCGCCCGCGAGGCCGGTTTTCCCCAGAATTCGACAGTCCGAGCATTGACGGGGCGGAAATCACGCCAGTAGTGTCCGCCCGCTCTTCTGGGCACCCCGCTCCGGGGGACTTCGAGTCGTGATTTTCCACATTGAGAGGGAAACGCCGTGAATAAAATGGACCTCATTGCAGCGGTCGCCGACGGAACCGAGCTCTCGCGCGCCAAGGCCGGCGAAGTCGTGGATGCCGTGTTCGGCGCCATTGGCGGCGCCCTGAAGAAGAAGGAAGAGGTCCGGCTGGTTGGCTTCGGCACCTTCGTGGCGGCGATCCGCAAGGCCAGCACCGGCCGCAACCCGCGCACCGGCGAAGAGATGGCGATCCCTGAGTCGACCACTGTGCGATTCAAGGCCGGCAAGGGCCTGAAGGACTCCGTTAGCTGATTTCAGGTCGTGGCGGCGCCTGTGGGTGCCACCACGACCTGCGGCGGCCCAAGGGGCGGTTAGCTCAGCGGTAGAGCGTCTCGTTTACACCGAGAGGGCCGGCGGTTCGAATCCGTCACCGCCCACCATTCAGGCGATAGCTTCCGGATCGAGCTTCGACCAGTTCCGGACCTCCACGGTGCCGTCCGCATGAACCTCGATCAGCAGGTTGATCAGGCTGTCCTGTTATTCGGCGGTGTCCAGAGCAATTCCGAACAACCGCCGTTGCTCGGCTCGTAGTGCGGCGGGTACGATGATGATCAGGCCGTTATGGACCTCAAGTTCCACATACAGCCGCATAAAGTCCCGCCGGTTATTGGTGACCACCACATAGTTCCGCTCCGCAGCGAGGCTGGCCACATCCCAATCGTCGACGCCTTCCAGGTTGAGCCAGGCCACATGCATGGCCACCAAACCGCGCGCCTGCGCCACGGATGCCAACGTGGGTGACAGGCATTCGTCGATCAAAATCGGATCCATCACGCGTCGGCTTTCTGCTCCCGCCAGTCAGCTCCGACGTTCTGTTCGGCCCAGGCAATGACCGCCTCGATC
>JAQGHW010000187.1 GCA_028291505.1 Rhodopila sp.
CCCTGTTCCACATCCTGCGCTACGGCTTTCCGCCCTCGAAGATTGCCTTTATGGCGCTGCATACCTGGGAAGACCCGGCACGAGGCGACTGGCCGCCACATTTCCACGCCGACCGCCGGATCGCGTACGACCTGAAGCAGATCCGGCATTGGATGGCGGTCTTCCTGACCCGGTTCTTCGCCTTCAGCCAGTTCAAGCGCAGCGCCATGCCCAACGGCCCGAAGGTCTCGGCGGGCGGGTCGCTGTCACCCCGGGGCGATTGGCGGGCGCCGTCGGACGGCAACGCAGCCGCGTGGCTGGCGGAACTCGAACGGAACGTTCCCGCCGAGTAGCGCACCATGCAGCATGTTCTTCCCCTCGTCCTGGCCGGTCTGCTGGCGGGAACGATGAACGCCGTCGCCGGCGGCGGTTCGTTCGTGTCGTTTCCCGTCATGGTCCTGGCCGGTCTGCCGCCGGTCGCCGCCAATGCCTCCAGCACCGTGGCGCTGTTTCCCGGCACGATGGCCAGCACCTGGGCGTATCGCGACAGCCTGCGCGGCGTCGCCGGAATCAGCATGAAGGTACTGCTGCCGATCAGTCTCGCGGGCGGTTCGGTTGGTGCGATCCTGCTGCTGGAAACGCCCGGCGGCGTGTTCGACAATGTCATCCCATGGCTGCTGCTGCTCGCGACCTTGACCTTCGCCGGCGGCAGGCATGTGGGTGAGTGGCTGCGGCGTTACGTAACGATCGGGCGCGGCGCATTCCTGGTCATCCAGTTCATCCTGTCGATCTATGGCGGCTACTTCGGCGGCGCGGTCGGCTTGATGATGATGGCGGTCTGGACATTGATCGACGCAGCCGAATTGAAGGCCATGGCAGCGCCTCGCGCCTTGCTGGTCACCGCCACCAACGGGGCTGCCGTGCTGTGCTTCGCCATCACCGGTTCGGTGCGCTGGCCGGAGACGCTCGCGATGATGGTCTCCGCCATTGCCGGCGGCTATTACGGTGCCCGATTTGCCCGGCATCTGCCGCCGGCCGCGCTACGGTGGTTCGTCGTGGCCCTGAGTGGCACGGTCACCATCGCGTTCTTTCTGCGAAAGTATTGACGCCGTTCGTCAGAAGTCGTGTGCGGCTTGATCCCCGCCTGCACAAGCCTGCCGCGTTTGCACGCTTCAGAAAGTAATGGCGGCCCGCACACCGGCGATAACAGAATTTCCGAGCGGCTGGCTGCTGGAAGTGCTTGGTATGCCTGCTCCAGGATTAATTACGACTTGCAGATCGGGTTGCATCGACCACCAGGGGGACACCTGGTACAGGTAGGTCATCTCAACAACGGTTTCGTTACTCGCATAAGGTGACCCCGAACCGGTGTAGGCGACGACGTCGCTGCCGAAGCGACGTGTGGCGGGGCTGATCCCGAGATACGATACACCGATGCCGAATGTGTCCTTGTCTCTCCCCTCGAACGGTCCTATCCAATTCAACCCGGCTTCGACGAACAGGTTGCTCACATTGAACTGGCCGGGCGCCCCCATGATCTGCAAGAAAACGCCGATCCCTTGATTCTTGCTGCCGGGCTTCTTCCAGACCATCTGATCGATGATGCCGTACACAGCGAAATCCGATGAATGCGTGCGTGGAATTTTTGTGCTCGATGGACTGGCCAGCGAAAGCCCAGCCGTGTCAACCAACTGATCGGCGAAGTGTCCCGAGTGGTACCAGGCTCCCAGCTTGTAGGTCGCGGGAAGGCCGGACGCGCCGTCTTCCTGGTTGGTCGAATACCACAGCTCGCCGAACGTCAGCGCGTTGTCGTTCAGCCGGAAAGCGGTGCCCCCGTTGTCGCGCAATTGCGGATCACCGGTTCCGGGCGGAGCCGGGTCGCCGTTGAACACCGCGCCCACCAGGGTGATCTGGTCGACCGGTTGGTACTGCAGCCGCACGAACGGGGTCGCCATCGGGTAATTCGGACCGCCCGACGGCAGATCGGCGGCAGGCAACCCCGGGAATCCGAAACTCGAATTAAGGAACAACGCACCATACTGGGTAGTCATCATCTGGTCGTTGGCGCCCTCCTGACCCAGCCGGATCGTCAGCCGTCCCCCCAGCAGTTGCTGCTCCAGCCACAAATTATACAGCTTGGTGCCGCGCGTTGCCTCGATGTTGCTGACCACCTGCATGTTGCCGACCAGGTTGGCCGAGGGGCCGCGGCCATGTATCTGGAAGCCGTCCACGAAGAACGTCGCTCCGGTCCAGCCGATCAACTTTTCCAAATCGAGCGTTACGCTGGCGGTGGTCAAGCCGTCATAGACGACGCCGCTCCGCAGTCCGCCGCTCATATTGCCCCAAAGCTCGCTCTGCTCCTGTAGACCGAACTTCACGCCTGCCGCTTCGAGCCTCGTGCGCAAGCCGCCCCAGTCGCCTGTCAGCGTATCACGCTGCCAAAATCCCCCCAGCGCCTGTTCCGGGGTTGGCATGTCTGTTCGGGGCGAGGTCGAGGCACCTGGCTCGATCTGAGGGGCCGGGTCCGCCGAGTTCGCCGCCGGCTGCGCTTCGACGGTTATTGGCAGCGTAAGGGTCAGGATAGTCAGAAAGGATAACCTGCAGCTCGGCTTTTCTGCTTCGGACTTATGGTCCAACCAAAACGTTACCTGTACGATTTGAGCACGGCGAAACGCAACGACGGCCCGCACCACGACCGCGCGCGCGACGCTGGCCAGATGCAAGCGCCAGCATATCACCACCGCGAACGGCCGGCGCCGAGACGAAAACACCATTAGCAGCCGTTTACAATTCGACGGACACAAAGCATGCGCTCATGACAGGTGCAGGGCTCGCATCCGTGACGATCGCATGACAATGTTCGATCGGCGGCCACGCGTGGTGCACGGGCCGCCGAACCGGTATCAGAGCGCGGCCAGGACCGACTCCGCCTTGCTGACCTCGAAGCCGCCCGGCGCTTCAACCCCGAGATGAGTAACCTTCCCATCGTCGGCGATCAGCGCGTAGCGTTGGCTGCGCCAACCCATGCCGCGGGCGTTCAGGTCCAGTTCCAGGCCAATCGCCTTGGCGAAGGCGGCGGCGCCGTCGGCCAGCATCGTCACCTTGTCGCCGGTGCCCTGCTCCTTGCCCCACGCACCCATGACGAACGCGTCGTTCACCGCGATGCAGGCAATGGTATCGACGCCCTTGGCCTTCAGCGCATCGGCGTTCTGCACGAACCCGGGCAGGTGCTTGGCGCTGCAGGTCGGTGTGAAGGCGCCCGGAACCGCGAAAAGGACCACTTTCTTGCCCTTGAAGACCTCATCCGTGGAGGTCTCCTTCGGACCCTCCGCCGTCGCGACCATCAGTTTCATCGATGGAATCGTATCGCCGACCTTGATCGTCATTGAATCTTTGCTCCCCGCAAGGGTTCCTGAAATGCCGCGCCTGGACGCGACAGGCTTCGACTCCTAGCCGCCCTCGGGCGCGAAGTCACTCCCCGGGCTTGGGTCGAGGCGTCGAGGGGGCTCGACAACCGCGGCGGGCTACTTCACCTTACATTTCTGTAAGAATGCTCGATGCGACCCAGAGGTCGGGGGAATGCCACAACGCAGAACGGTCTGGGTCGGAGCCATGAGTGCGGTCATCCTGACCTGCACCGCGCACGCCGTCGTGGCCCAGGATACCACCCAGCAGGAATTGCAGGAATTGCGCGCGCTGGTGCGCCAGCAGGCGGCGACGATGCAAGCGATGCAGCGCCAGTTGGACGAAATCGAGTCCCGCCAGCGCGCGCCACGTGGCCGCGCAGCCGCCTCGGCCGGTCCGGTGGCCGGCGCGAAAGCGGCCACCGCGCTGCCGGCCCCGGCGGCCCAAACGGCAGCGGCCGATCAGGCGCAGCAAGGCAGGCCGCGCAACGTGCCGGCTCCCGGGGGGGAGGCGCTGCCGCTACCGCAGCCTGGTCACATCCCCGGGCCGAATGAACGCAACGTCGTGGTGACGCAGCAGCCTGGAAATCTGCCCGGCCGGTCGACGGTCCAGCCGTACACCTCGGCCGGCATGACCTCCCCCGGCGCCTCCCCGCTGGTGCCTGCGGCGCCGGTGTCATCAGGGGCGGACCGGATTCGTCTCTCGTTGTCCGGTCAGGTCGATCGCATGCTGCTGTACGGCAACGACGGCAAAACGTCCGCGGTTCGCAACGTGGACAACAACAACTCATCCACGCGGCTGCGTGTGGTCGGCGAGACCCAGATCAACGCCACCGCTTCGGGCGGCATCAACCTGGAGACGGAACTTCGACCGAACTCCTCCGCCACCACCACACTGACGCAGAATCTGCCGCAACCCGCCTCCGCGTCGACCTTCACTGTGCGGCAGGCGGAGGCCTACATGCAGGACATCCGTTACGGCGGCGTTCGGCTTGGCTTCGGCAGCACGGCCTCCTACCTCACCACGGAGGTCGATCTTTCCGGCACGGCGGTCGCGTCATACTCTCAGGTGGCGGATTTCGACGGCGGTTTCGCATTCCGCCAGCGGGGAGCGGCGCAGGTGCCGGCCGCGGGCGGCCGGTTCGTGCTATCCCCGGCCGGCTCCTATGGCCCGGCGGTCGGCGCGGTATTCAACTTCTTCGACGGCCTGGGACGCGACAATCGGATCCGCTACGACACGCCGCGCTGGAATGGCTTTGGACTGGCAACCTCCTTTCTGGACGGCGACGCCTTCGATATCGCGTTGCGCTACGCTGGTGCGTTCGATGGCAACCAGCTTGTCGGCGCGATCGCTTTCGCCGACGCGTTGGCCCGGCACCACCTGACCTTGACCAATGTCGCGGGTCTGCCGGGCGCAGCCCCCAACCTCTACGGTTATGCGGGTGTGCCCACCGGGGCGAATGGCACAGAAGGCCTGGCGACACCGGCATCGCCAGGCTTGGGCGACGTTTCGGCAAACGGCAGCTACCAGTATGACGGCAGCCTGTCGCTGCTGCTGGCCAACGGCATCAACTTTACCGTGGCTGGCGGATATCGGGACGTTGATTACGTTGATCCGCAGGGACGCAAACTCACCCCCACATTCCTGTTCGGCAAGATCGGATACCGGACCACCTTGTTCCCCGAGGTCGGCATCTCCGCCGTATCGTTCGACATAGCGCAGAACAACGCCCTGCAGTTCGCTGGTGACCACGCGCAGTCCTACAGTCTCGCTTTCGTTCAGGTCGTCGACGCCCTGGCGATGGAACTGTTCCTGGACGCCCGGATCCAGACCCTTCACCGCACCTTCGCCACTTACGACGACCTCATCGCCATCGGCCTGGGCGCTCGGGTACGGTTCTAGTGAGACCGCGCACGATACTGATCGGGTTGGCGCTCCTGCTGCAGGGCTGTGGACTGAGGCCGATCGCATATCCAGCCCCGACATCGGACATGCCCGATCGTCCTGGCCTGCTGTCCGGGCCGACCGGCGAGATGGACCTGTTCAAACGCTGAAAGTGAATCGTGTCGTTCGCCGCGTTGATCGGGATCGGTCGGGGTTGCGCCGCGTCTTCCAGACCCTATTCAAGACTGATGACGATGAGATTCGATCCGTATACCGCCTGTGGCATCGTCGGTGCCGGCTGCTTCATTTTCAGCTATTTCGCCACCCTCCAGGGATGGCTGCCGCCCAGCAACTGGCGCTTTCCGGCGATCAATCTGCTGGGCGCGACGCTGGTGCTGGTGTCGTTCATCGACGCATGGAACCTGCCCTCGGTCGTGCTCGAATGCTTTTGGGGGGCGATCAGCGTGTACGGCCTGGCCCGGTCCTTATCCCGTTCGGGCCGATAGCCGCCTGCCTCCCGGCGCCCAGTCAATCATCCACACGGTGGATGTCATGCACGCTCAGGCCGGTATCGCTCTCGGACACCTCCAGCCAGTCGCGGTGCCGCAGGGTGCGCTGGGTATCCAGATAGCCGCTGTTCCAGTGCTCATGCATCGAGGCGGTACTGAACTCGTAATCCTTGGCCTGCGTCTCATACGCCGCCTGCTGGTAGATCAGCTCCAGGATCGTCGCCTCCGGCATGTGCGCCAGGCGCGCTTTCAGCTCGCGTTCGTCCGGATCCAACTGGTCGTCCGGGATCTTCGCGAGAAGCTTTTTCGCCACCAGGTCACGGTCATGCCGCTCACGGAAATAGTCGGTGACGAGGCGCGTGCGGCTGGAATACTGGATGTCCTTCTGGCGCGCCAGCACATCGTCCATGTCGCGCGGCAGCACACCACGGGCGCTGAACAGGTCGACCTGGAACACCAGCATATGATGGCAAGCCGCGTTATCCAGCACGTGTTGCAGCGGCGTGTTCGACACCAGGCCGCCGTCCCAGTACTGGTCGGTGCCGATCTGCACCGAGGGAAAGGCTGGCGGAAGGGCGCCGGTCGCCATCACATGTTCAGGGCAAATCCTCGTTTGCGTGCTGTCGAAATAGGCGAAATTGCCGTTTTGCACATTCACCACGCCAGCGGCAAAGCGCACCGCACCACTGTTCAGCAGATCGAAATCGATCAGCTCCAACAGGGTCGCCCGGAGTGGCGCGGTGTCATAAAAAGCGGTCGCGGTTTTTGAACCGCGGGGACTGATCCACGGGCTCAGCAGGTTCGGTTTGAAGAAGCCGGGCTGACCCAGCGTGATCGTCAGCAGGGCCGACCAGGCGTTGGTGACTTTGCGGGCGGCATCCCCACTGGGCGCGAACAACGAGACGGGGCGGGAGGTGATGCCTTCCCAGAAGTCCCGCAGGCGTTGCACCCGGCGTTCGGGCGGGTTCCCGGCGATGATCGCGGCGTTAATTCCGCCGATCGAGACGCCGGCCACGGTGTCGGGCTGCAGTCCAGCCTCATGCAGGGCCTGGTAGATCCCGGCCTGATAGGCGCCCAGCGAGCCGCCACCTTGCAGCACCAGGGCGATGTCGTCGCAGCCGCGCGGGCGCCACCGTCGGTGCGACGCTTCGACCGGGGGCAGCGGACGTGAAGGGGTGAATGCGTCCATGGTTTCCTTCCGCCGGGGTTTCCTTCCGCCGGGCAACAGGTTCGCGGGGCGGCCCTTAGCGGGGCGGCCCCTAGATAGAGGGTCCTATGACGGGCGACAATGCTGGTTCATGATGCGCTGCGGCATAAGCGGCCGCCGAATTTCCATGGAAGGATAAAGCCATGAGTCTGAAGGGAAAAGTCGCCCTGGTCACCGGGTCGACCAGCGGCATCGGCCTGGGTATCGCGCAGGCGCTGGCCGCCGCCGGCGCCGACATCATGTTGAACGGCTTTGGCCCGGCCGACCAGATCGAGAAGGAGCGCGCCGGCATCCAGGCCGCGCATGGCGTCAAGGTCGGCTACAATGGCGCCGATATGAGCAAGCCCGACCAGATCGCCGCAATGGTCGCCGCCACCGCGAAGGCGATGGGTTCGGTCGACATCCTGGTCAACAACGCCGGCGTCCAGTTCACCGCGAATATCGAAGTATTTCCAAACGAGCGCTGGGACCAGTTCATCGCGATCATCCTGTCGGCGGTGTTCTTCGGCATGAAGGCGGCGATCCCGGTCATGAAGGCGAGGGGCTGGGGACGGATCATCAACATCGCCTCCGCGCACGGCCTGGTCGCCAGCCCGCAGAAGGTGGCCTACGTCGCCGCCAAGCACGGTGTGGTCGGCATGACCAAGGTGGCGGCGATCGAACTGGCCAATGAAGGCGTCACCGTCAACGCGATCTGTCCGGGCTGGGTGCTGACCCCGCTGGTGCAGAAGCAGCTGGAGGACCGAGCGGCGAAGGAGGGCTCGACGGTGGAGAAGGTGACCCACGAGATGCTCACGGAAAAACAGCCGATGGCGCAATTCTCGACTCCCGAACAGGTGGGTGCGCTGGCGGTGTTCCTGTGCTCCGACGCGGCGAAAACGATCACCGGGGCGCCGCTGTCGATCGATGGCGGATGGGTGGCACAATAATATCGTGGTGATGTAGAAACCAGTCGGTTCAACCCGACGGAGTTCCCATGCAGACCCACGAAACCGCCCGCTTCGCGGCGATGATGACGAAATCGGCCGATCTCAAGCGCCGGATCGCCACGGAACTGGCCGACGTGGTCGTCAAGGTGGTGGACGCCTGTGAGACCAGCCTGCGCGGCGGCGGCAAGCTGATGTTCTGCGGCAACGGCGGGTCGGCGGCCGACAGTCAGCACCTCGCCACCGAGATGCTGATCCGCCTGCGCGGCAGCCACGAACGGCCGTCGATCGCCGCCCTGGCATTGACCCTCGATCCCGCCATGCTGACCGCCTGCGGCAACGATTACGGCTACGACCGCGTGTTCGAGCGTCCCCTGCGCGGGCTCGGCCGAACCGGCGACGTCCTGTTCGGCATCACCACGTCCGGCCGGTCGGGCAACGTGATCAAGGCGCTGGAAGCGGCGCGGGAAATGGGGATCGTCACCGTCGGGATGCTGGGCGGCAGCGGCGAACCCGCACTTGGCCTGTGCGATCTGGCGCTGCTGGTGCCGGATACCGAGACGGCGCGGATCCAGGAATGCCACATCGCCCTCGGCCACGCGGTGCTGGAACTGCTTGAAGACCGCATTGTCGCGCGGCCGATGCCGTGAAGGTCCTGGTCACCGGCTGCGCCGGGTTCATCGGCTACCATGTGGCCGAGGCGCTGCTGGCGCGCGGTGACCGTGTCGTCGGGCTCGACAGCCTGAACGACTACTACGACGTCCGCCTGAAGCAGGCTCGGTTGGACCGCCTGCGTGCCCATGCGGGGTTCGGGTTCCATCACCTGGACGTCTCGGACAAGGACGCGGTTGGACGGTTGGTCGCCGATCATGCCGACCTGTCCGGGATCGTGCATCTGGCCGCCCAGGCCGGCGTGCGCCACTCGCTGGTGGATCCGTACGCCTATGTGCAGGCCAACGTAATGGGGCACCTGGTGGTGCTGGAGGCGGCGCGGCGGCTGCCGGGGCTGCGGCACCTGGTCTATGCCAGCACGTCGTCGGTTTACGGATCGAACACCGCGATGCCGTTCCGGGAGACGGATCGGGTGGATCACCCGGTGTCGCTGTATGCCGCCACCAAGCGGGCGGACGAGCTGATGAGCCACGCCTATGCGCATCTCTTCGGGCTGCCGCAGACCGGGCTGCGATTTTTCACCGTGTACGGTCCCTGGGGCCGGCCCGACATGGCCTACTTCAGCTTCGCCCGGGCAATCACCGCCGGGGAGCCGATCACCCTGTACGATGAGGGGCGGCTGCGGCGCGACTTCACCTACATCGACGACATCGTCGCCGGGGTCGTCGGCAGCCTGGATCACCCCCCCGAGGACCCTACGGTGCCGCGACTGCTGAACATCGGCAATCACCGGGTCGAGGAGGTGCGCGAGCTCGTGCGCCTGCTGGAGGAGGCTTTGGGGCGAAAGGCGATCATCCGTTCGGCGCCACGGCCATCGGTGGACGTGGAGGCGACTTTCGCCTCGGTCGATGCGATCGGGGCGCTGACGGGTTATGCCCCGACGACCCCACTTTCCGTAGGAATTCCGCGGTTTGTGGCGTGGTTCGAGGGGTGGCGAGCCGGCTAAATCGCCAATAGGTTAAAAAAACCCGCTTGACGCCTGGGCGGCTAGGGCCTACATCGCGGCTCACCGAGACGGACGGTTTCTCTTGCTTTGGTTCGTCTCTTCGATTACCTTCTCCGGTCTGCACCGGGTTGGTGCTCAGCAAAGCAACTTTGGCCTGTCGGCCCGCACAGTGTGGGTGATGGGTTATGTTTCGCTTTGGCTCTTTGACAATTGCATAGGCTAGGAAGGGATACGTTGGCGGCGTCCTTGCTGAATGGTCTTTCGGGACCGGACAGGATTGGGCTTTGTCTGGGTGATTGGACTGGATTGAGATTTTGTTCGATCGTCTGGGTTTAGCTTTGAGGGCGTGTCTGTTGATGTATGTCTTTTATGCGTTACAGATACGCTTGTGAGGTTAATAGCCCTGAGAGGGGCTGCCTAGAATGAGAGACGGGATCTTGTTCGTTTGATCTTTCGGCAACGGGAGAGAAGATGAACCTGAGAGTTTGATCCTGGCTCAGAGCGAACGCTGGCGGCATGCTTAACACATGCAAGTCGCACGGGCAGGGGAAACCCTGTCAGTGGCGGACGGGTGAGTAACGCGTAGGTATCTATCCTTGGGTGGGGGACAACTGTGGGAAACTACAGCTAATACCGCATGATGACCGAGGTCTAAAGGCGCAAGTCGCCTGGGGAGGAGC
>JAQGHW010000267.1 GCA_028291505.1 Rhodopila sp.
CCGCCGCGCTGCCGTTCCGGGCGGCGCCAGCGGAACCGGATGTGGCGGCGCAAGTGACAGGGCGGGCGCCACTGCCACCGGCGGCTTCGCCCGTCGAGATCGATCAGGTGCCGCGCCATTCACCACCGCGTACACGGGTTCTGCTCACCGAGGACATCGTGGCAAACCAGTTGGTGACCGCGATCCTGCTGCGCCGCGAGGGCCATCATGTGGATATTGCCTCGAGTGGGCCGGCCGCGATCAAGGCTGTCCAGGAGGCGCCGTACGACCTGGTGTTCATGGACATCTTCATGCCGGGCATGAGCGGTCAGGAGGCTACCCAGATCATCCGCACCCTGGCGGAGCCCGCCCGCTCCACCCCCATCGTCGCGCTGACCGCCAATGTCGGTCCGGAGGATGAAGCGCTCTTCAAGGCAGCGGGAATGGATGGCATTCTCGGCAAACCGGTATCGGTGGCGGAACTTCTAGCCACTCTGGACAGGCATGTGTGGTCGCCTCCCGTAGCTGCCGCGAAGCCGGTTGCGTTGGAGGCGGCCATCGAGGGCTACGGAACGTCAAGGCCAAAAGGGCCAGGGCCAAAAGAGGCCATGATCATGCCGATCCTCGCCGCCGACCGAATTAATGACCTGCGCACCAACCTTCCGACCGGGACGTTCGCGACGCTGATCGAAGAGTGCCTCGTTGACATGGACCACCGGCTTCCCGCGCTACGCCGGGCGTTGGTTGCGGGCGCTCCGGCAGCGGTCACGGCGCAGGCACACGCTTTGGTGGGCATGGCCGCCGGCTATGGCATGGCCGCCATGGAGGCGCGCCTGCGGACGATCATGGCCGCGGCACGGGATGGAAATATCGCGCCGCACGGCCAGACCATGATCGCCGCGTTGGAGAGCGACTTCACCGAAGCGGCAAAAGCCCTGCGTCAAATGCTGCGCAGCGAAGTCGTCTGATACCAGCGGCGCGCCCATTCGACGAAGAGTCATACTTCGAGCCGTCGGTATAAGCGCGCCATCTTAATGGTTCCTTAACCTCTGATGCCGCAAGGTGCGCGTCATGTTGTCACCTACGACATTCATTGGGATCGCGAACGCTACTTCCCCTGTTGGCAAGACGGCCCCTGCCGCTGCGCCGACTCACGCCCCTGCGTCGAACCCTGGCTATGGGCGGAACGTACAGCAGGCGCGTATTCTCTCGACGCCGCCGATCGCTGCTCCCATCATGCCAATGCCGAAGTCCGCGGGGGCGGCATCCCCGACCCCGTCCGCGACTCCGCCCCGCAACCTGCCGCGCGGATCGCTGCTTGACCTAAGCGTTTAGCGATGACCGCGCTCGCCATCGCTCATTGGCACCCTCATGTTTCACTGGCAGCCAAACCTGACGAAGCATTGGGCGAGGCAGGTTCGGCAACAGCTCAAGCCATTCCCGGCGGATTAGACCCCTGGTGGGTGAAACCTGGCTAAATCTGGTTTCGGGCTTGCCCCCGGCTGGCTGACAGGTCACGTTTGCTGTTATGTCGTCGTTCATTCGAAGTATTCCTGAGGGTGACAACCGCGAGCGATTGGTTTGTACGGATTGCGGTTACGTCGCTTATGAGAACCCGAAGATCGTCGTCGGCTCCGTTGTCGTGGCGGGTGGCCGGGTCCTGATGTGTCGCCGGGCCATCGAGCCGCGCAAAGGCTTTTGGACGCTGCCGGCCGGATACATGGAACTCGGCGAAACATTGGAGGAGGGTGCTGCACGCGAAGCGCTGGAAGAAGCCGAGGCGGTCATCGCGATCGAGGGCATACTCGGTGTTTTCAGCATCGCCCGAATCGGCCAGGTCCAGGTCATTTTCCGAGCCCGTTTCCGCGATCCCGGGCCGCCGGTCTTCGGTGCCGGCCCGGAAAGTCTCGATGTCCGCCTGTTCAATCCGGACGAGATACCCTGGGACGATATTGCATTCCCGTCAGTACATTGGGCGTTGGATGCGTGGCGGAAGGCAGGTGTGGGACCAATCGGCAAGCCCGCCGGCAACCCTGCGGACGATCGGCGCGGCGTCCACCGAATGCCCCCATCCCAGCCGTCCGCAACAATGCCTGACCCGTTGAATGACCCCGGATCATGAAGCGCATCCTGGCGACGACCGCGTCACTCATGCTTGGGACCCTCGTCGCGTCGAACGTTGGCGCGATGCCGGAACAGCTTCCGGTGCCGCCGATACCGCCGGAGCATCCCCGCCTCGCCGACATCGCTCCTGTCCCGAATCGCGACGCACGGGCACCGGTTCCCCTGGCCTCGGATGAGCCCAACGTCGACGTCAGGCTCTATCGCGCCAGGGCTTACGATCCGGGCGTGGGTTTCACGCCTGGCTCGCGGTATCAGACCAGCGAGGATCGCAAGCCGATCCAGACACCGGGCCTGAGCATTAGCTTACCGTTGAAATAGTGGCACATAGGAACTGTGCCGTTAACCCTTTGTTCATCCCTTGCCTCCTAGAACGATGGTCGGCGCCAGCCTGTTGCTGGCCGCCGCCAACAACGGAGTGCGGGATGCGGAAAATCAGCAAGATACGTTCATCGAGCCTCGACCGAAATGCGACGGATACCGACCTTCGCGAAACCCGACCGCTGAGGATACCCGGTGCTACGATCACCTCCTGGCCGGGATCGGCCGACATCAATCTCGACCTTCTGTTTGCTAAGCCGGTTCCCGGCACTACGATCGCCGGTGCGGTTTCCGCGGGTGTAACCCCCACTGCCGGTCTGGCGGACGGTCGTCCGAATCGGGGAACGGTTTCGCTATCCGATGGCACTCGGATCACCTTCGTAACAGCCAGTCAGTTCGATTCGGTAGAGTTGGTCTAATTCCAAAGTCGTGCTTCCGTACTTCAGACAACATCCAGATGATATGCGCAACAGTCGCTAAATCGTGAAGTGAGGTCGGAGCAAAATGCTCTCGCCTCCAAGCACGAATCCGTGTTCCTTTCCGATCCGAAGACGGCATCCTGCCCTTCCGGAAACCACGTTGTGGCAATTCCCCGGCAAACGTCAGTCTACAGCCAAAGGCTCGCGGGTTGCGTAACATGAGGCCAGCGGCCATTGTATCGACACCAGAGATGTCCCTCCGGGCAGAAGCGGCGGATCGGAGCTCGCTGATATGAAGCTTTCGACGCGCCTCGTCCTGCTCATCCTCGGTTGTTTGTTGCCGATCCTGACGGCGCAAATATATTCGCAGATAAACCTGTATAGGGAGCGGCATGAGCAGCTCGGCAGTCTCGTGTTGCGCCAGGCCGAACTCGCCAATGCCGACCTTGCCAGCATCATCGACGGTGTTCACCAGCTTGGCACCTTGGCGGGCCAGTTTCCTTCGGTGCGCGCATCGGGCGAGCATTGCACGGAGCGGCTGACCGGGCTGCGGCAGAGTCTGGTGCAATACCGCTTCCTTGCACTGTTCTCACCGATCGACGGATCGCTGGTGTGCGCGTCGGACGGAACTCCGGCTGGATTTTCTGGCACCCGCCTGTCCTGGGTGGCCGACTTACTGAACACCTCGGACCTGGCCGTGGGGCAATTGGTGTCGGATTCGACCCAGAAGAGCCGGTTCCTGCCCATCGCGGTACATATACCCGGCGTCGGCGCCGGCGATCAGCCGAGGGTGCTGGTGGCGGCGCTCAACACCGATTGGCTGGAAAAACATCTTGAAACGGCCAAGGTCGATCGTGCCCCTGCCATGTCCCATGCGGCCCTGATTATCGCCGACCGTGACGGCAACATCGTCGGCCGGGTTCCCGACCCAGCCGACTGGGCCGGACGGACGGTACCGGAATGGCTCCGCCCACTCATCAACCGGGAGAACCAGGGTGTCGAGTCCGTCGTCGATCCGGACGGGCACACCATCATCGCTGCCCACGTGCCGAATGCCGTGCCACCAACCGGACTGACGGTCATCAACGCCTTGGTGCTGCCAGACCTGACAGCCGATATCGACCAGGCGACCTATCAGGATCTTCTCGTCATCGGTGGCGCGGCCGTGATCGCCCTGATCCTGGCCTGGGTCGCCGGAAGGCGTTTTATCTATCAGCCCACGGAAGCCTTGTTACAGGCGGCCCGAAAGTGGCGAGAAGGCGATCTGAGCGCCCGGGCCAGCCTGACCGACGCCGGGTCTGAGTTCGCGGCACTGGCACAGTCCTTCAACGCCATGGCCGCCGGCCTGCAAGCGCGTGAGATGGAACGGCGCATGCAATCCAGTTTCCTGGAATCCCAGGTGGCCGAACGCACGCGTGAGTTGTCGGAGAGCAACAACCGCCTTCAGGTCGAGATCGCCGGTCGCGAGAAAACCGAGGCAGCCCTGCATCAGGCACAGAAACTCCAGGCCGTGGGCCAGCTCGCCGGCGGGATTGCTCACGATTTCAATAACATGCTCGCCACCGTGCTGGGCAATCTGGAACTGATGGAACGCCGCGTGTCGCAAGCCGGCGATGATTGGGCCACCGCTGATACGGATCGGCTGCTACGGCTGATTGAGCGCGCTACCGGGGCGGTGACACGGGGCGGGCAGCTCACGTCCCGTCTGCTCGCCTTCTCCCGCCGCCAGCGTCTCGCAGCTCGTCCCACCGACATCAACGCTCTCCTGCAGGAACTGATCACGCTGGCGACCAGCACACTGGGGCGGCGGGTCCAGGTCATGCCCGAACTCGCGGATGACCTCTGGCCGGCCATGGTCGATCCCAGTCAGGTGGAAGCCGCGATCCTGAACCTTTGCCTGAACGCTCGCGATGCGATGCCCGAAGGCGGAAGGCTGAGCATCCACACGATGAACCTGATGATCGAGCCTGGCAGCAGCCGGCACGCCTCCGACAATGAGCTGTCGCCTGGCGGATACGTGCAGGTTTGTATCTCCGACACTGGTTTCGGTATGTCGGCGGACGTGAAGGCCCGGGCGTTCGACCCCTTCTTCACGACGAAAGGTCCCAGCGCCGGTTCAGGGCTGGGGCTCAGCCAGGTTTATGGCATGGCGCGCCAATCCGGCGGCAGCGTCGTGATAGAAAGCACGCCGAACGAGGGGACTCGCGTGACGCTGTCCCTGCCACGGGCGATGACCGGCGAAGGGGCTGATACGCCGCCGGCGGAGGAACGGTCGGAACTTCCTGTTCGAACCATGCAGAACGAGCTCATCCTCGTGGTCGACGATGACCACGCGGTCAGGCAAGTGACGGTCGAGATGGCGCGCGATCTTGGTTGCGAGGTGGCGCAGGCATCTGGCGGCGAGCAAGCGCTGGCGTTGGTCGACAAACTATCGCCGCCGCCGAAGCTGATCCTGCTGGATTACGCGATGCCCGGAATGAACGGGCTTCAGCTTGCCCGAGCGCTGCGGGAGCGAGGGGTAAAAGCACCGATCGCGCTGGTGACCGGTTATGCGGAACTGTCGGAAGCTGATATCGCCGCGGGACAGCTCGCCGGATTGCTGCGAAAGCCGTTCACGATCCGGGAATTGCAGGGCCTGCTGACGCAGCTTCGGACGGTCGCGGACACTGCCGCCTCCTGTCTGGAACCCGGATTGGCGGATCGGTAATCGCGGACGGCCCACTCTGGTCAGTCCGCTCCGGGCTGGGCTTGCGTGCCAGATCGGGCTTGCGTGCCAGATCGGGCTTGCTGCCAGATCTGGCAAACTCGCCCGAATTACCAGATGAAACGCGGTATTGTCGCAACCGGCATGACGCCGGCCTCGCGCGCGATAGCTTCGGCTTTCAGGGTATCCAAGGTCCCACCGGACTGCCTGAGTTCGGCGCCATGGATGCCGTCCAGCACCCAGCAGGCGGCCAGGTCGACGCCAATCGCTCCGGCGATATCGGTCCGCAGTGAATCTCCTACTGCCAGTACATCCCGGGGTGGCAGGCCTAGCTGTTCGAGCACGGGCTGGTAAATCGCCGGATCGGGTTTTCCCAACGACCGGACCTCGCCGCCAAGCTCTTGGTAGCGTACCGCGAGGGCGCCCGCACACAGCACGCGAACACCGTCGCGAATCACTTCCAGATCGGGATTGGCACAGATCATCTTCAGACGGTGGCGGGCGCATTCGGCCAGCACGGCCTCGAATTCGGCCATATCACTGGGATTGCGATGATCGTCAGGACCGGTGTTCAACACGAAATCGGCTTCGGCCGGGCTTGTCGTCACGGCGAGAGGAAGCCCCTGCAGGACCGGTCGATCCCGTTCGGGGCCGAGGTGGAAGACCCGGGTACCGAGTTCGGTCCACCACAGATCGGGGGGATTTTGCAGCGCACGACGAACCGCTTCGCCGCTGGTCAGGATACCGGTGTAGAGCGAATCCTCGATGCCCATACGGCGCATCATCGTCTGCACCGCATCGTTCGGACGCGGGACGTTCGAGAGCAGCAATGTCCGTTTCCCAGCCGCCCGAAGCTGCTTCAGGGTATCCACGGCATGGGGAAACGCGTTGACCCCATCATGGATCACGCCCCACAGGTCCAGGACGAAGCCGCCGTAGCGCGACGCCAACGGGGCGAATCCGGAAAGGTGCTCCATCAGACCACAATCGTCCGACTTTGTGTCATTCAACGTGCCCGATCATGGTATAACCCTTTGCTTTTGCATGACTCACGCCTTCCGGCATGTTCGGCCTCACCGCACGTTGCACGAACCTGGCTTGCGCCAACGAAACACCCATCAGGCGATCACGAAGCCTGCTCCGCCAATTCCTGAGCCCGTGTGCCTACGGCATCCTGCACGGTCGCAAACCGCGCGTCACGCAAAGCGGCCAGAAGTTCAGTTTTCAGGCGCGGGATCAAGGCGGGGCCGTTGAAGGCAAAGCTTGTGTAAAGCTGGACCAGCGAGGCACCTGCCTGGATTTTCGTCAACGCATCGCGGCCGGTGAACACGCCCCCTGCGCCGATCAGCACCAACCTGCCTTGCGCCAGGACGTACGCTCGCGCGAGCATTGCGGTCGACAGAGGCTTCAGCGGCAGGCCGGACAGGCCACCGCCCTCGCATGCGTGCTTGGATAAAAGACCGGGGGGACGGGAGATCGTGGTGTTGCCGACGATCAGACCCTGGACGCCTTCCTCAACACAGGTTTCGACGACCGAGGCCAAGCCGTCGTGCGTCAGGTCGGGGGCGACCTTGACCAGGATGGGTGGCCGACCGGCAACCGCACCGACAGCCTGAAGGATCAATCGGAGCTGGCTCTCAGTCTGCAGGTCACGCAGACCCGGTGTGTTCGGCGACGAGACATTGATCACGGCATAATCGACCAACGAACGAACCGCCTCGATCAGAGCCGGATAATCCCGAACCGGGTCGGGACTATCTTTGTTGATGCCGACATTGGCACCCAGTGGGATGGCTCGATCGGAGAGCCGCCCAAGATTGCGGACATAGGCCGCGAGTCCCAGATTGTTGAACCCTAAACGATTGATAATGGCGCGGTCTTCGGTCAGCCGGAAAATGCGTGGCCGGGGATTTCCGGATTGCGGACGGGGAGTGACCGATCCCGTTTCCACGAAACCGAACCCAAGCCGCAACAGCGTCGGGCCGGCGTTGGCGTTCTTGTCGAAGCCGGCCGCCAGTCCGATGGGGTTGCTGAACCGGCGCCCAAGACAGGCAACCGCCAGAGCGGGATGGTCGGCTCCGGATGAGGTGGGCACCAGCCCCCGTGACGACGCCCATATCGCGATGGCATGTGCCCGCTCGGGGTCGAGCAGGCGCAGCAGCGGCAGGGCCGCGGATGAAAGAAACGACAACATAGGGCCGCGCTTATGCCCTCAACCGTTGCCGCCCGAAAGGACGAAACGCCACGCGGTGAAAACCCTCGACGAGCCTCCCACCGGCGATTTTAGCTCAACGACCCCAGCCGCGATCGATCGAAGGTCGAAGATGCCCATCAGCAGATCGGTGCGGCCGGCCGTTCGGGTCCAGCACCTCGGCGATCCGTGCGGCCGCATGACCCATGCCGTACGATCCGATTTCATGGCTGTCCGTGTTTCAGGCGCCGGTTCGCATAGTCGTGAACGTGATCAGGTGCTGGCGTCGGCGTGTCCCTGCCCCGAGGCAGCGCGCACGTCCATTGCGTTACGATCCTTGAAAAACGCGAGCCATCTTTCCATGATTTCGTTCGACGCCTTGAGGACGAGGATCTGTTCTTCGGCGGCGTTGACACGGGTTCGCAGAAAGTCTCTGTCGACCTCGCATTCTTTCATCAACAGGCGCAGATTCGAAATGTCGGCCATTAATGTGGCGCGGAATGCGGCGCGCTCCGCGCTTTCGTCCGCCGAGGCATCCGCGACCATCTTGATCCGCGCGCGTTCGACCGAAACCCCGATCTGTCGCATACTGACAATCCACGTGCCGATGCCGCTGATCGCGCCAGACGCTGCAGCCCAAACCGGTGTCGGAATGTCTGAAAAAACGGTCAGTGGGTCCAATTCCTTACTCGTGCACTCTGCGGATGCCGACGCGGTATCGGGCGACAGTTTCGTTCGCGATGTCGACGGATTGGTCGGGGTCCACGCGTTCGGTTGGCATGCCGACGCATTCAAACGCCGGGTCGACACAATCCGTCATTTTGATGTCCATAGCGTTGTATCCGCACAACGCGGACGTGAAGGACTGCCTTACGAGCCGCGTCCCTCCTTGGAGTCCGCCGGCTCCGCCGATAAGCACAAGCCTGTCGTATGTAGAGGCGCTTGCCACTCGGGCCCGGCGAGACGTCAAATCTCCAGCCGGCGTGACGCTCCAATCATCCCGTGGAAGCCCTGTCTCCGTCACCGACTTGCCGAAAGCTGAGGTAATGTGGTCCCAACCATATCTTGAGACATGCTGCCGCGCGGCCCTCCACCGGGTATACCTTTGTGCTCCCGCTGGCCGTCCGGCTGGCCTGGCGGACGACCCCTGCCTGCAACGACTGTCGGGCCTGGGCCTGTGCTGCCGACAGGAGGACGGACGATTCGTGATCACCCAGGTCGGGCAGCAACGCCACGCGACGGAGGTCTTGCGATTGCCGGCTGACGGCGCGGTTTCCTGAAGACATTGGTCTTCGGGCACCTTGAATTCCTTCGTCTGTCCGATGACCGGGCGGCCACCCACGGACCCAGGGATTCCGCGCCACAACGGCCATGACCCGGCGCCAAGCCGCACCAAACCGGTTCAGGACAGTGGGGCCGTCACCACGGTCTCGATGTCGGCCAGCGTCACACATATGATCCGCGCACCATCGGCGGCGGTCACCATGATCAGGTCGCCGGCGGTCAGCATATCGCTGGCGTCGGCGAGGTAGTTGCCGCCACTGACCGCACCCAACGCATCCTTGCCGGACTTGTAGTGCCAAAGTGTGAAACCGTTCGCATAGGCGAGAACCGACAGATTGCGGATGGCGAAGGCCATGACAGCGTTCCTTCCATAAAAAAAGCCGCTACCCGAAGGCAGCGGCCACAAGTTTGGGGGGAAGAGAGGTTATCAACAGGCGCAAGTCTCCTGTTGATCTGAGAACATTAGAGGAAACTTAGGAGAGAAGTCAACGATAATTTTCCTAAAATGAGAAATTAAGTGACAATCCCTTTGACACGCAGTGGCCATTCCAGTCTTTCCAGTGCCTCAAGCCACATCCGATGGTCATGGCGCTCCGCGGCAACGGACGGGCTGGGCGCCATCTGCCGCTCGCCCCAGATGCGCAGAATGCGGGCGTGCGCCAAGTCAATGCGCCTTTGACGGTAAAGCCCGTCGAGGCATTTGACCACATCGTCGGGATCGCACGGCCGGCTTACGAGACCCTTGTTCGCTGTATATCGTGCGCCTTCCCGCCTGGCGGTCAGCGCTGCCATCGTCCAGAACCAGGCATCCGCCGCGCTTCTGAACGGTTGGACGTCAGGACCATTTCGGACACGGACGGGAACCCCAACGGAAGCCTGGCGGGCGGCAATCGGCATGAACTGAATTCCTGTTTCGGCAATAGGGCGAGTGATCATCAATTTCCTCTACCATAAGTTGCATACGATAGCAAGTAAATATGGTTGATTTTCCTATTTCAATCGGCAGCAATTCCTAGGATAATGATCTGACACCGAGTCGCCCTTGGACAGATCACGCAGCAGGAGCCGCCTGAATGAAACATGAGGATGTGTGGCGCGCCATCGACACGCTGGCCGCCGAGAATGGATTGTCCGCCTCTGGCCTGGCCAAGCGATCGGGACTGGATGCGACCACCTTCAATCCGTCCAAACGGCGGATGCCGGACGGTCGTAATCGGTGGCCCAGCACCGAAAGTGTGGCCAAGGTTCTGGACGCGACGGGTGCCTCGCTGGAGAGTTTCACGTCGCTGGTTTCGGGTGCGCGGGCCCTGACCAGCAGTGCCGCCGGACGCAGCACCTCTCGCCGCGTGCCGCTGATCGGCTTGGCGCAGGCCGGCGGCGAAGGCTATTTCGACGACGGCGGCTACCCGGTGGGCGGCAGTTGGGATGAGGTGAGCCTGCCGGAAATCGCCGATCCCAACGCCTACGCGCTGGAGATCAGTGGCGAATCAATGGAACCGGTGTTTCGTGACGGTGACCTGGTCATCGTCTCTCCCTCCGCGCCGATCCGCCGCGGCGACCGCGTGGTGGTCCGCACCGAGGGCGGCCAGGTGATGGCGAAGCAATTGGCGCGCCGCTCCGCTCGTCGTGTCGAATTGAAAAGCTTGAACCCGGAACACTCCGACTACAGTTTCGATCTGACGGACGTGACCTGGATGCATCGCATTGTCTGGGCCAGCCAGTAGGCCGGACCTTTACAAAGGGGGGATCCCTGCCCCGTTCGCCGGGACGGATTTCCTTTGACGAGCGGACGGCCCAAGGGTCTGATACCGAGGCGTCAGATTGATCGCGGGAGACCTGTTCCGATGGTTCGGATCGTCTTGGTTCCGTTGGCCGCATTGCTGTTGCTGTCCATGATGGCGATTGAGCCAGCCATGGCGGACGACGTGGATGTTGCGCTTGTGCTGGTCACCGATGTCTCCCGCAGCATCGACGACAGTGAATTCAAGTTGGAGAAGGATGGCTACACCAGCGCGTTCACCAGCCAGAAGGTGTTGGAGGCGATCCATGGCGGGCCGACGGGAAGGATCGCCGTCGCTTATCTTGAGTTCGCCAGCAGCTTCGAGGTTCGCACCGTGCTGGACTGGACGGTGATCCAGGACAAGGCGTCGGCCCAGGTGTTCGTCGATCGGTTGGCAGCGGCACCTCGATCCTTTTGGGGCCGCACCGCGATCAGCGCCGGCATCGACCAGGCGATGCAGCTTCTGGCCGAAACCGGGATGAACCCGACCCGGCGCGTCATCGACGTCTGCGGCGACGGCACCAACAATGCCGGCCGGGAAGTCGCCGAGGCTCGCGATGATGCAGTGAAGGCCGGTATCACGATCAACGGATTGGCGATTATCAACGACCACCCGGTGTCCTGGACGTTCGCGCATGTCCAGCCGCCCGGCGGCCTGGCAAACTACTATCGGGAAAATGTGACCGGCGGGCCAGGCAGCTTCGTGCTGGAAGTGCACGATTTTTCGACCTTCGGCGAGGCAATGACCCGAAAGTTGGTGGATGAGATCGCCGCCGGTCCGCTAAAGCCAAAATTCGCTACCGAACGCTAGTTCTGTGGTTTTCAGGAGCCTGCTCATCCCTCCGGGGAGGACACTAGGGGAACTCAGATGGGGCTGCTGATTAATGGCGTGTGGCAGGAGCAAGAGCCCGCGACCACCAAGGACGGGCATTTCGAGCGCCGCGATAGCGCCTTCCGTAACTGGATCACTCCCGACGGGCGGCCTGGCCCAACCGGTCAGGATGGGTTTCGCGCCATGGCGGGGAGGTACCACCTGTATGTTTCGCTCGCCTGCCCGTGGGCGCACCGAACGCTGATTATGCGTGCGCTAAAAGGGTTGCAGGATATCATCCCGATTTCGGTCACCCATTGGCTGATGGCGGAGCACGGCTGGACGTTCGCGGCCGGCGAGGGCGTGGTTCCGGACCCGCTGTATAACAGCCGCTATGTCTACGAGCTTTATGCGCGCGCGGATGAGGAATACTCTGGTCGGGCGACGGTGCCGATCCTGTGGGATCAGCACACCCAGACCGTCGTCAACAATGAATCCAGCGATATCATTCGGATGTTCGGTTCGGCGTTCGATCAGGTTGGCGCCAAGGCTGGCGACTACTATCCGCAGCCTTCGCGGGCGGAAATCGATGAGATCAACCAGCGCGTTTACGACACCCTGAATAATGGCGTGTACAAAGCTGGATTCGCCACGACACAAGCCGCATACGAGGCCGCCGTCGAGCCGCTGTTCGGGACGTTGGACTGGCTGGAAGACCGACTGTCGCAGTCACGTTTTCTGTGCGGTGAGACGTTGACAGAGGCTGATATCAGGCTGTTCACGACACTCGTCCGTTTCGATTCCGTATATCATGCTCATTTCAAGTGCAACATACGACGTATCGTCGACTACAGGCATCTCTGGGCCTATACACGCGATATTTTCCAGCTTCATGGTGTCGCCGAGACGGTCGATTTCGGCCATATCAAGCGGCATTATTACATGAGCCACCGGCGCATCAATCCGACCGGGATCGTTCCTGTCGGGCCGGCTCTGGATTTCGACGCGCCAGCCGATCGCGGCCGGGGCGTGGACAAGCTGATCGTATTCTGACCGCGCCCGCCATCGTTGCCGCTCGCGATCGTTATCAGGATCGAAGCGACGCGGTCATGATTTGACCGATGGATCGTTCAAAGGCACATCTGGGCGCCAACCAACCATCGGGAGCCAGCCGTCATGGAAATCCGCAATCTGGGCCAATCCGGCCTCCGTGTGTCGTCGATCGGCCTTGGATGCAACAATTTCGGCGGTCGCATCGATGAGGCCACCACCAAGGTCGTGATCCATAGGGCCCTCGACCTTGGCATCACCTTGTTCGACACCGCCGACGTCTACGGCGAACGCGGTGGCTCCGAGGCGGAGATGGGCCGCATCCTCGGCGATGACCGCAAGCGGATCGTGCTGGCAACGAAATTCGCCGCTCCGATGGACGACACCGACGAAAAGCTCGGCGGCTCCCGCCAATACATCATGGCCGCGGTCGAGGACAGTTTGCGCCGCCTGAAGACCGATTGGATCGACCTGTACCAGATGCATCGCACCGATCCTCGCACGCCGATCGAAGAAACGTTGCGTGCTCTGGACGATCTGGTCCGGCAGGGCAAGGTGCGCTATATCGGCTGCTCCAACTTCCCCGCCTGGCAGATGACCGAGGCGGCCTGGACCGCCCGCACCAATGGATTGAACGGTTTCGTCAGTTGCCAGGACGAGTTTTCGCTCATCCACCGCGCACCGGAAGCCGAACTGCTGCCAGCCGCTCGGAAGCTCGGTTTTGGGCTGCTGCCTTATTTTCCTCTGGCCAGCGGGCTTCTTACCGGCAAATACCGCCGCAACACGGCCCTGCCCGCCGGTACGCGCCTCGCCAAGACCCAGCGGCTGGCGGACCGCTACCTGACTGAACGCAACTGGGAAATCGCGGAAAAACTCGCCGACTTCGCTGAAGCGCGTGGCCGCACGATGCTTGAACTGGCGTTCTCCTGGCTGCTGGCTCAGAGCCCGGTGGCAAGCGTGATCGCCGGTGCAACGCGGCCCGAGCAGTTGGAGCAGAACGTCAAGGCCGGAGGTTGGCGGATGACAGCGGATGAACTGGCGGAAATCGATCGGATTTCGGGGTAGACCCATTTCCGAGCGGGCGGAAACGCGTGGATGCCGTAGCGACGTTCGGCGCGCTTTAGATCGCCCCTGCCCGCTTCAGTTCGTCCACGCCATCCGTCCCCAGCCCCAGCCACTTTCCATACACCTCCAGATTGTGCTGTCCCAGCGACGGGCTTGGCACCGGCTCGACCCGGTCCGCCCCGTGCAGCCTCAGCGGAGAGTTCGGCACGATGATCGACCCCAGCGACGGATGGTCGATCCGTTGCAGCATCCCACGTTCGTGCATGTGCGGATCGTTCATCACCTCGACCGCGTTGCGCACCGCGGCGACCGGGATCTTGTACCGTTTTGCTGCCGCGACGACCTCCGCCTTGCCGAGTCCGATCGTCCACGCCGTTACCAGCGCCTCGGTGGCCGCCATATTCTCGGTCCGCACCTTGTTGGTGTTGAAGCGCGGATCGTCGAGCAGATCCGGCCGGCCCATGGCGCGCAGCAGGTTCTGCCAATGGCCTTCGGTGACGACGTGGATGGCCACCCATCCGTCGTTGGTCTGGAACGCATTGTATGGCGCGCTCGACAGTCCGGCCTGGCGGTTGCCGGCGCGTGGCGGCACCTTCCCGGTCCGCACATGATAGTCGTAGCTAGAGGCCAGCGTCGGGTACACCGTCTCCTGCATCGCCACT
>JAQGHW010000298.1 GCA_028291505.1 Rhodopila sp.
GGGGCGGCACGGTCCCGTTCACATCGGTGTTTCACTGCCCGCCACACGACGTCCTATCTGAAAAATCCATAGGCCTCCGCGCTGCGATCATCCCGGCCATGTTCAGTCCAACGGAGTTTTCGCCTCGGCTTCGCGATGCGAAAACTCTTAATTCGTTTGCCTCTGGTTTGTGGCCAGAGACAAATCCAATGGACTTTTAAAAGAACGCAAACTGCGTGATCGGCGTGGTGAGGTGTTGTTCATCGAGGCACGCGAACTCGGGCGGATGGAGACGCGAACTCTCAAGGTGCTCGACGACGGCGATGTGGCGCGCGTAGCTGACACCTATCACGCTTGGCGCGAGCTTGGCGGGCGCTACGCCGATGTTCCAGGCTTCGCACGAGCGGCGTCTCTCGCCGAAATCGCCGCAAAGGGATATGCTTTGACGCCAGGCCGCTACGTTGGCGCAGAGGCGGCAGCCGAGGAAAGTGAGTCTTTCGATGCGCGAATGCGGCGTCTGACGGATGACCTAGCGGCGCAAATGGAAAAAGGCGTAACGATTGACGTGCAGATCCGCGAACATTGGCGGAGGTAGGCTATGGCTGGTGACCGGACGTGCCCCTCTTTTCCGTGGACCCCGAACCTACCACAACGATCGGCTCCCCCACGATTTTAAAAGCTCCCGTCCATATATTGCCCTTGGACCACTTCAGCCTCAGCGCGCCTGACCCGGCAGGAGGTAAACACCTCCTCCACACCACGCCGAACCGCCCTACCAGGAGGGAACAGCGGCCTTCTGGCAATTCCGGTCGATAAAAGCCCTTACCGCGTCGGAGTGATAGGCCGCGATCAGCTTCTCAACCCACGGCCTGTCCTTGTCCTTGAGCTGGACCACCAGCACGTTGGCATAGGCCGAGTCGGTACCGTCGACGTCAATCGCGTCCTTGGCTGGCGTCAGGCCGGCGGTGATCGCATAGTTGGTGTTGATCGCCGCAGCCGCGAGATCGTCTAACCTGCGCGGTAGCTGCAGCGCCTCGATCTCGACGATCTCAATCTCCTTTGGGTTCTGGGTGATATCGAGTGGGGTCGGCTTCGGGCCCTTCGACGGATCGAGCTTGACGACACCAGCGTACTGCAGCAGCAGGAGCGCACGGCCACCATTGGTCGGATCGTTCGGGATGCCGATCTGGGCGCCCCTCGGCAGATCAGCGAGGCTCCTCACCGTCTTCGAATAGATGCCCATCGGGAACATGACCGTCTTGGCGATCGAGACTATCTTGTAGCCGCGATCGGAAATCTGCTGATCGAGGAATGGCTGGTTCTGATACGAGTTGGCATCTATATCGCCCCGGGCCAGTGCCGCATCCGGCTCGATGTAGTCGGAGAATTCCACGATCTTGATGTCAAGGCCAGCTTTGGCGGCCTCGACCTTCACCACCTCCATAATCCTGGCATGGGGGCCACCTGTGACGCCAACCTTGATCGTTTCCGCCAAAGCTGTGGTCGATAACAGCGTCGCCGAGACAACGGCAAGGCATTTGAGCTTCATTTGGGGAACGTCCTACTTTTTCTGCAGACGGACAGGCTGCGAGATCGCCCGGGCTCTGCACAAGTTGCACGAAGATGAGTGCAAGGAACCCGCCGACGCCCTGGAAAAACCCAGCTGGTCATTGCGAAATCGTTCCGGATATACTTCTTTAGCCGCCGAACGCCGGCAGTTCAAGAAGGCCACCTTGTTCCTCTCCATCGGTGGTAAACGTCACGTAGATTTTGGTGCCGTCTGGTGAAGTGGCGATGCCGTTAACGCGAGCCTCGTCCAGCGCCCTTCTGTCAATGCTCACGCGACGGATCGCCACAACGGTACCGTCCTGGTGCATGCGAACAATCGTGTTGTTGCCCCGATTGGCGACATAGATGTCGGAACCTTCGCTCAGGGTCGTGTTGCTTGCCCAAGTAATACTGTCCGTGTCAATCTGGGTGGGCGCGAGGTCGACAGGCTGATCGAGCGCGACGGAGCTTATGCGTTTAACCGGCCCAGGCATGGCAGCGAAGACCTGATTGGGAGCCGCTCCTGTTACGCCAATGTTGACGACGGTAATCGTGTTGTCGAATGGCTCGCTGATGAACAGTTGCGACGTCGCGCCCGGAGGCGGCGCGTACGGGTTCATGAGCACGCCGAGCCGAGGTTCGACATCCTGATAGGGAGCATCCCATTTCTGGCCTTGAACCGGCTCAACCGTGCCAGCTGGTGCCACCCCGTCGAGACCTTTGAGCGTGTGCTCCTGCACGATGGCGCCGTCTGCGGTGACAACGGAAAAGACCGCCTTGCAGCTGCCGTCCGGCGACGGGCCAAGAAGTGCCGTGCCGACCGCGGCCGTCCTCAGCGAGCCTCGAATGACCTGCGGTTGCTGGGGTGTGGTCACTGCGTTGCGGTTCGTCAAACGGCCCGCGTAGACGCCGCCGAGCAGCGGCGCTGGAGCACCAGCAAGCGGCCGGCCGGTCGGATCGAGGACCGTGGACGTGCCGATACGCCTGTCACCAAATGGTGCGTTGGCGGGCCAGAGGCGTCCGAAAGCGTTGTTGTTGGACAGGCCGAGCGGATTGCTGACGGCGGTGAACCGGGCTGTGTTCGCGTCTGGATTATTTACACTGTTGAGAAAGAATGGGCTGTTCGCACTAAACATTTGCACACTACCGCCGAGGGCTGATGCCTGGCCGCCGCTGCTTGCGAAGTCGCCCGGAATCGTCAGGGCGGCCGAACCGCTCGGGTCGATGGATAAGAAAGCTCCCTCTTGGCCAACACCCTCTGCCCGTGGTGCCCCGAAGTTCGACCGGCTGCCGACCAGGATACGATTCGGATCCAGCACCGCGCCGGGTTGGATGAACGAGGGGAATGAGGTGGGTATCGGACTGGAGCATGAAGCCGGGTTATGAAGAAAGGTGCCGACCTGCGACACGGCCGAGGCGCCAGGGATATTTACAGCTATCACACGGGCGTCAAGGAGGGGAATTGCTTCCGCCCCTGTACCCTCGGCATCGTAGGCCGAGATACCGGCTGCCAAGGCCATTACGCCTAGGATTGCGCAGCTACTCTGTTTCATGAGACTCTCTCCCGAGGAAGACTTGCGAGGAACAATCGCCAGCACTAATTGCGTGGACGATGTTTCTGCCGGATTTCTTGAGCGAGGAGTCCGGTTACGGCCGTAACCTGATTTAGCCAGCCACGTCCAATCCCAGTTGTTCGTGGAGCGGGCGCGGCCGCATTCCAACATAGATGAGTAACGGCCTCATCAACTTTGGCAGGATCCGCGCAGAATATTGAACAATGCGGTTGTCACAGCGTCAATCGTTTTCATGCCTTCTCATCTTTTTGATCGCACTATCATCATGTGTCCGATAAACATGACCTTTGAAGGTATCATGCTTATTGGACAACCGAACGTAACCTGAATATCGTAACAGTGCTACAAATCCGCTTCGTGCCAAGGATAACCCGTTTCCTTTGTGACAGACCGCACTGACGAAAATCAGCACTCAGGTCGCCGCAGGTGCCCATGTTGCCGGTTTCAGCAATCCCAGACAGACAAAGAGGCGCCCTGCCTCCGGCGTCAACCCCGCAACGCGCACGAAGTCCGAAACCACAGCTTTTCATTGACCATGGTTCATAGTTATAGGAGGTGCTCGGCAAAGTTGTAGGAGACCTGGTCACCACCAACTGTGGCCAACGCTCGCTGACCGAAACGACGATGAGCCGCTACAAGGCGCTGATCGGACCCCGGCTACGAGCCTGCTGCTTCACCGCCCGACAGACCGAGGCTGCGACCGGCGTGGCGGTCCAGAACCGAATGCTGGCGATGGCGATGATCGCGGAACGCAGAATGCGGTCGACCGGCCTGGCACTGCCTGCAGGACGGTGCATCCGTTGTTTTGGGTGACGGTGGGCGTTGGTCCATTTGGCGAACCGAAGGCGAGATGACATTGCCCCGGATCGCTATGGGATGACGCGCTAGCAAATGACGGATTTTGGGCGTCCGGTGATAAGCCCGGGTCTGCCGTAAAGGTCGTTGCAAGCGGATCGAATCATGCTGACCGCCTCTCGGGAGCCCCGTGTCGGTCGTATAGTTCAAGGTACATTACGCGGATTGCTGCAGTGTTTGGTACAGTTGCGCTCCCGCCGGCTTGGGTCATGAGCCTAAGCAATCGCTTCAATCCTGGGCGTTCGCGGTGTGAATGTGTAGTTCCGTTCGCTATGGAAAGTCAGCGAGCTTAATGTTCAGCGTGGCCATCTCGGTGCCGGAGACAAGTCGACACTGCACGGTCAGGCTCTTGTTTGTCTTGGTCGCGGACATGAAACTGCGCCCCAAGGCTGATCCCGAACCGAAACCGGGCAAGGACGGACATGGCATGACAACGACGGACATGATTGGCGTGATGATCGGTGCCGCCCGCCAAAAACTCGCGACAGAGCCGACCGCAATCACCTTCGCCACCGAGTGACTATTGTTAAAATAGCCCCAACCCTTTGGCCACTGCCACGGCGCGTAGCGCCGACCAATTTGACCATTACTGCTGTAGCGGTGTGCGACGCAGCTGACATGCAACGGACACAACCGAGACCCTAACGTACAACAAGGAACCATGAGGGGTCGGACGTGAACACCAAGCCTATCCTGCATCTACCTTCGAGGAAGATTGCATTCCGGGATCGTATTCTGCCGGAGGACGCAAGATTCTCGATCCCGAATCTGACGGCTGAGGCCTGCAAGCGTATGCCAGCTCTTCGTCGACGGCAATTTGCTGAGATATTTGTTACGGTTGCCCTCTGGTGCGCACCGGTAGCCGCCTTCGCTCAACAGATCCTCGGTTCCGGCTCAACTTTCGCCTACCCCGTCGTGGAACATTGGTCGGAGGCTTACGAAAAAATCAGCGGCATTCACGTCACGTATCAGCCGATCGGCTCAGTGGCCGGGATTACCGAGATCAAATCCAATATCGTGGACTTCGGGATCACTGACGCGGCACTGGTCGACGCGCAGCTATTGCGAGATGGGCTTGCACAATTCCCGGTGACGGTCGGAGCCATCGTGCCAGTGGTGAACCTGGGTGGGATTGCCGCCGGTCAGCTTCACCTCACCGGTCGACTATTAGCCGATATCTACCTCGGCAAGGTGAAAAACTGGAACGATGCAGCGATCGCCGCTGTCAATCCAGGGATAGAATTGCCGGACCAAGCGATCTGGGTGATTTATCGTTCTGACGGATCCGGGACTACTTATAACTGGGCTGATTTTCTGTCGAAAGTCAGCGACGAATGGAAGATCAAGGTGGGAGTCGGCACCACGGTTGCATGGCCGAGGGGCGCCGGCGGAAAGGGCAACGAAGGCGTCGCACAAAACGTCGCTCATGTGAAGGGAGCCATCGGCTATGTCGAATACGAATATGCGTTGCATGAGAGGCTGATCTATGGGCTGGTGCAAAATCGGGCCGGCAATTTTGTCCCGCCCGACGCCTTGAGCCTCCGGGCAACGATGGAAGGTGTTGATTGGACGAAGGAACGGAACTTCTACGTCTTACTGAATGATGCGCCCGGAGCGCACGCTTACCCGATCATGGCGACATCGTTCGCACTCATTCGCAGATATCCAAGTGACCTGGCGCGTAACCGTGATACGCTCGCATTCTTCGGATGGGCGATCGAGCACGGACAATCGATTGCCGACTCCCTGCACCATGTGCCTCTACCACCGTCACTCTTGCAGCAGATCGAGTGCTACTGGGAAGAGAATGTACGGAACCCTTGTGCCGCATCAGCATCCCCGCCGATTTTGAATGCTCTCATCGACAAGGC
>JAQGHW010000315.1 GCA_028291505.1 Rhodopila sp.
CGGGCTGGAAGTGACGCTGACGCCGGCGGACCTGGCTGCGATCGAGCAAGCTGTGCCGAAGGGCGCCGCCGCCGGGGAACGTTACGCGGCGGAGCAGATGGCTGTGCTGGACAGCGAACGACGGGCCTGATCGTTGTCATGGCGGCATGGCCGGGCGTGTGTCCCGGCCATGTTCGCCTGAACGCCGGGCCTTAGCGTTTCGTTGCACCGCCGAATGCGTTGAAGGCGATCAGCGTGTAGGTGTCCTTGACCCCTGGCAATGTCTGGATCTTCTCGGTGACGAAAAGCCCGATATCCTGTTCGGCATCGAGGTAGAATTTCCCGATCAGGTCGTATTGGCCGGAGGTCGAGAACAGCTCCGACATCTCCGTAATGGTATCCGCGGCCTCCCGCGCTACGCGATATGCCTGTCCCATCTCGCATTTGATCTGTACGAAGATCGCCCGCATTCCCGCACCTGTTGGTTTTCACGTTTGAAGCATAGATCGCCTGCGCTGACGATGGCGCAAGGGGGGGTGTCGATTGCTGCCCGACATGGACAACGGCAAATGCGCGCAGGTATGATCTCGGGGCAACATAGGATGCCGATGGCCAAGGACGGGCAGTCACTTCAACGCGTGCCAGCGATTCGCAAATCGGCGGTGGTGGATCGCCTGGGTCCGATACGCACGCGGCGCGTGTTCGAGGAGATTTGCGAGCGTATCCGTAACCAACTTATCTCTGGCGAACTGCGGCCAGGCGACCGCCTGCCACCCGAACGAGAGTTGGCGGAGATTTACGACGTCAGTCGCACCGCCGTGCACGAGGCTTTGATCATCCTGGAAATCGTGGGCCTTCTGAAACTGCGCAAGGGACGCAGTGGAGGTGCCTTTATTAGCGACCATGGCTCCGGACTGTTCACTCGCTCGTTCCGGGACATGCTGGATTTCGGGCAGGCGTCGCTCGCGATGCTGCTGGAGGCGCGCGCAATCATCCAGGTCGCGGTGGTGCAGTCTGCATGCGCGCGGGCGACAGAACAGGATTTTGTCTTGCTGCAGCGTAACATTGATGAGACGAGCGCGCTGACTGAGGCCGGTCTTTTTGAGGCAAGAACATTCAAGGCGATTGAATTCAATGTTATTCTCGCGAACGCAGCGCACAACAAGGTGCTTGCGACGATCGTTGAGGCTATGTCCTCCGTGCTTCGCGGTTTCATCGCTTCGGCCGGGCCCCAGCCGCACGATCCGGTAATCGCGTCCCGGCGGGAATTGCTGGCGCGGATGAGGGCGCGCGATGAGGCGGGGGCGGTCGAATGCATGCGGGTCTATTTTGACGGCCTGAACAAGCATCTTCTCCGGCTTAAACGTGCTGCTCGACATGTTGCGGAGAAGAAACCGGCTGGTCGCCCGATCAGGTCACTCGCTCAGGCGCGCGGCGAATAACGGGCCGTCGGTATACAGCAGGACGACGATCTGTACCGGTACGTCCAGCCCGGGGGTTGTTTCGGACAAAACGCGTGTCGCGATACGAAGTCCCTCATTCAGGTCGACAATCCCCACCCGGTATGGGGCTTCATCGCGGAAGGTCGCCGGTGCGGCATGGATCAATGTCTGGGAGTAAAGCTGGCCGCGCCCGGACAGTTCGGCCCAGTGTGTCCGCGTACACCAGCAATGCGGGCAGAACGGCTTGGGAGGAAAGCTGAACCGGCCACAGTCGTCGCAGACGGTCGTTTCCAGCCGGCCCTGCGCCACGCTGTCCCAGAAGTGCTGGGTGAAAGCGGTGACACGGGGCGGGTAGGGGCGGGCGCGATCGATGTGCAGAATTTCCAGGGTCATTGCACGGCCTCCAGCACATGCACCATCGCGGCGTTGTAGTTGCCGAGTTCGGCGCTGGTCAGGGCCAAACGCGCGCCGGCCACCTGGCGGGCTCCGGCGCGCCCACGCAACTGGTCGGCAACCTCGACAAAGCTGTACAGCGGCGTGACGTAGGCGGGATGTCCGCGGGATTGCAGTCCTCCGGACGTGCAAATCGGGATGCGTCCACCCAGGGAGGTTTGCCCTTCGGCGCATTGTCGCGCTCCCTGGCCGCGTGGCGCTAAGCCCAAGGCTTCGCTGACGAGCACTTCGACGATGGTGCAGGGCGCATAGAGTTCGGCGAGATCGATATCCGCCGGCGTGATCCCGGCTTCGGCCAGCGCGCCCCGGCCGGCGGTCTGTGCCGCGACGAGCGCGATCATGTCGTTGGGTACCTCGCTGATCTGATGAGCGCCCTCATGGAAGAAGCTTTGGCCGCGCAAGCGCGCGTAGGGGCGGCCGGTCGCCTTCGCTACATCTTCCGCCGCAAGAACGATGCAGACGGCGCCATCGCTGCGTGCTGGGACCTCATACAATCCGAGGGGTTCGACGATCGGTGCTTGCGCCAGGACCTGCTCCAAAGTGATCGGCTTGCGGAACTGCGCAATCGGGTTGAGCACCGCATGCGCTCGGTTTTTGACCGCAACGGTCGCCAGTTCTTCCCGCGATGAATGGAATTCGTGGATGTAGCGCGCGGCATCCATGGCGTACCACGAGATCGGGGTGAACCCGAACGGTACGTGGAAATCGACATCGCCGGTTGCGCGCATGGAACTCATCATGTGTTCGGCGGAGGATGTGGCGGTTTCGAAATTGACACCGAGCGCGAGGGCGACTTTGGTCTTGCCGAGGCGGATCTCATCGACGGCGGCCTGGAAGGCGAGGGCGGCGGTCATGCCGTTGCCCATCATCTCGGCGACCGTGCCGCTGCAGGGAAGGCGCAGGTAGTTGGCCATGAACGTCGCGAAGTACTTTTGCTGGGTGTAAGGCCGCGGCAGGGCGAAGATCATCGACCCGATATCGGATTTGTCGATACCGGCATCGGCCACAGCCTCCATCACGAGTTTCGCCAGCACCTCATGTTCGAGGACCCGCGGTACGGTTCCAGGCGCGGTCTGCCATTTTCCTACGGGCAGGGCGGCGGTTCCCAGAATGGTCGCGGCAATTGTCATCGTCGTCCTGTCCCTTCCCGGTTGCAACCTTGACACCGGTTGTGTGGCTATAATACACCAATGGCCTGGCCAAATAAAGTCCGGATTTTGATGACCAAGGCGGGGAGTAGATGACGGGGACTGAGCGGAACGTCTATGCGAGACGGGATCTTGAGCGCCTGATCAATCCGCGTGCTGTGCGTCGCCCGGCCGATGGTGCCGGACATGCTGACGGCGGCAGGGGTGATTGAGGCTGGTGGAGCGATCATCTACGCGTCCGGCTTCAGCGAGACGGGCAAACCGGAACGGATCGCCGCGCAGAATGATCTTGTTGCGCTATCCCACCGCACCGGCGTTCGCCTGGCGGGGCCGAACTGCGTTGGGCTGGCGAACACGGGGTCGCGGGCCGGGCTCAATTTCATGCCGGATTATGCAACGATGGGGCATCGTCGCGGGCCGGTCGGGATCGTTTCGCAAAGCGGCGCCCTGGGGTACACGGTGCTGCAGGCGATGGGTCGGGGGATCGGCTTCACCCACTATCTCGCGGCGGGCAATTCCGCTGACGTGGATGTCTGCGACTACATCTCCTACCTGGCCGAGGATGACGACACTCGGGCGATCATCTGCCTGTTCGAAGGGGTCAAGGATGGCGCTCGCTTCCTTCAGGCGGCACGCAAGGCGCGGGATGCGAACAAGGCGCTGATCGTTTACAAGGCGGGCAACAGCGAGGCGAGCGGCAAGGCGGCTTTGTCGCACACCGGAACGATGGTCGGATCCTCCGCGGCGTATCAGGCGGCGTTCCGGGACTCGGGCTGCATCGCGGTGGACAACCTGGAGGCCGTGCTGGAACGCGCGAACTTCTTCGCTAAGTCCTCGGCACCGAGCGGTGGGTACGGAGTCGGAATTCTTTCCACATCGGGCGGCGCATCGGTGATCAGCGCGGACAAGGCCGAGGAACACGGCGTGCCGTTGCCGCCGCTGGCACCGGAGACGGCAGCCGCGCTGGACACCGTGGTTCCGGACTTCGGCGCTGTCGCCAATCCATCCGACCTGACGGCTGAGGTGCTGAAGACAGCAGCCACTTTTGGCTTTTGCCTGGATGCCTTCGTTGCTGATCCGGGCTACAGCGCGCTGGTTATCCCGATGGTTTTCGCCCATAGCTCCGCCAGCGGAGCGCGTGCCCTGCGGCTGAGTGAGACGGCGCAACGAACCGACCGGCCAATAGCCGTTGTCTGGATGAACGAATGGCTGGGAGGTCCGGGCAGCGAGGCGTTCGACAGCGATCCGCGTGTATCTACCTTCCGCTCTGCCGATCGGTGCTTCGCGACGTTGCGGGCGTGGTTCGACTGGCATGCACAAGCCGCGCGACCGAAGGTACCGGCGTTTCGTGTTGCTCCGGCGAGGGCTGCCGATGCGGCTCGCGCGGTGATTGGATCGGCGCGGTCGGCGTTGAACGAGAGGAATTCAAAACGTGTGCTTGCGGCCTACGGCATTGCAGTGCCGGGGGAGGCATTGGCGCTGGATCCGGACGCCGCCGCCGCCGCCGCGAGGAGGTTCGAGCGGCCGCGGCTGCGATGCTGAGATCGGTTCAGACGCATGCCCCTTCGGCCGTTATCGATGGGATCAGCATCCAGCAGATGTTGCCGCAGGGGATCGAGCTGGTGGTCGGCACCAAGCGGGACCTGCAATTCGGGCCGTTGGTCGCTGTTGGACTTGGCGGGGTTGCCGTCGAGCTGTTACGCGATACGACCGTGCGCCTTGCGCCGGTCGGGCGGGATACGGCGCTGGAGATGTTACGGAGCCTGAAGATGTTCCCCTTGCTGGACGGTTATCGCGGGACGCCGAAGGTCGACCTTGACGGGCTTGCGGATCTGATTTGTCGAGTGTCGGAGATGGCTTCCGAGCTGCGGGACATCATCGAGGAAGTGGACGTCAATCCGGTCATTGCGGGGGCGCACAGTGTCGTTGCGGCCGATGCGCTTGTCGTGTTGCGGAGCTGAAGATGGCCGGGAAATTTATCGAGGATTTCGTTGTTGGTGCTGTGGACATAAGTCCGGGAAGGACGGTCACGGAGACTGACGTGATCGCGTTTTCCTGGGTGTCCGGGGATACCAATCCGATGCATACCGACGCGGAATATAGTGCGAAGTCGTCCATCGGGCAACGCATCGCTCACGGCGCGCTGGGCCTGTCGATCTGCACAGGACTGAGTGCTCGGCTGGGCTATCTCGATGGCACCGCGTTCGCGGCACTGGGCATCGACGAGTGGAAGTTTCTCAAGCCGATCTATCTGAACGACACCGTCACCCTTCGTTCGACCGTGACCGAGGCCCGCCCGACATCGAAGCCGGATCGTGGCGTGTTGGTCCGCCGGATGGAGTTGTTGAACCAGCACGGCGAACTGCTTCAGACGGGGCTGATGACGACAATGGTGCGCACGCGCGCCACCGCTGGGGAATACGAACAGCATGGACATCGTGAACCTGTTCGGCCTGACGGAAGAGCAGCGGATGGTGCGCGCGAGCGTGCTGGACCTGCTGGAGAAGAGCCTGCCCTGGCCGTTGATCCGTGAGATGGATGAGGAACGCGCATTTCCTCATGCCGCGTATGACGCACTGGCGAAAGCCGGTTTCATGGGCTTGTTCTATCCCGAGGAATATGGCGGCACTGGCGGTTCGCACAAAGACTTCACCGCCTTGGTCGAGACACTGGGTTATTACTATACCGGCATTGCCCAGGCCTACATGACAACGGTCATCTACGCCGGCATGCATGTCGTGAAGTTCGGTCGTCCCGAGGTGAAGGCGGAAATTGTTCCGAAGATCATCAGCGGCGAGATTAAACTCGCGTTGGCCATGTCGGAGCCCGGAACCGGATCGGACGTTGCCGGAATCAAGACGCGTGCGGTGCGCGATGGCGATGATTACGTGCTGAATGGGCAGAAGGTCTGGATTACCTGCGCCCATGTCGCGGACTACCTGGTAGTGGTTTGCAAAACCGATATCGCAGCGGAACGGCATCGCGGCCTGAGCATCTTCCTGGTCGATGCGAAAGCGCCCGGGGTAACAATCCGCCCGCTGAACATGCTTGGTCGCCGCACGACCCATGCCAATGAGGTGTTCCTCGAAAACGTTCGTATTTCCAAACGTCATATGCTGGGTGAGGAGAACGCAGCCTGGAAGAATCTGATGCATTGCCTGGGGGTTGAGCGTCTGTGCCTGGCGGCGATCTCCGCTGGGCATTGCGCGAAAATTACCGAATATGCGGCTGACTACGCCCAGCAGCGGATCCAGTTTGGGCAGCCGATCTCCGATTTCCAGGTCATCCAGCACAAGCTGGTCGATATGGCGATCATGTCGGAAAGCGCGCGGCAGTCGGTGTGGCGGGTCGCCGAGCTACTGGATGGTGGGCAGAATGCCGTGCGCGAGTTGTCGATGGCGAAGATCATCTGCACTGACAACAATTTTCGCTGCGCCGATATCGGGCTGCAGGTCATGGGGGGCGCCGGCTACTCGGCGGAGTATGACATGGCAATGTTCTTTCGCGATTCACGGGTTGGTCCGATCGGGGGCGGAAGCAACGAGATCCAGCGCAACGTGATCGCGAAGCAGATGGGTCTGTAGGCGCAACCGCAGGGAGGACGTTCATGCTTTCACGTGAGGACAACGAGAGGCTTGTGCGTGTCGGCCAGGGCACTCCGATGGGTGAGCTGTTCCGCTTGTATTGGATTCCATTTTATTTGGGCAAAGATCTTGTCGCGGATGGGCAGCCGAAACGTGTCAAGCTGCTTGGCGAAGACCTCGTTGCATTCCGCGACACCGAGAACCGGGTCGGTCTGATCGCCAATGCCTGCGCGCATCGCGGGGCGCCGATGATGTTCGGGCGCAATGAAGATTGCGGGATTCGTTGCGTGTATCACGGCTGGAAATACGACGTGAGCGGCACGGTGACCGATATGCCGGCCGAACCGCCGACCAGCCGCCTGAAAGAGCGGGTCAGGATCAAGGCCTATCCCTGCCGGGAGCGGAACGGCGTCATCTGGACCTACATGGGCCCTGACCCCGAGAATGCGCCACCGTTGCCCGGGATGGAGTGGAATCTGGTTCCCTCGGAGAATGTTGTGGTCACTGTGCGGGTGCAGGAGTGCAATTGGCTGCAGGCGCTGGAGGGGGAGATCGATTCAGCACATGCGTCCATCTTGCACGGCCGGATCGATTCGAAAGGCGCGATCAGCGACTGGATCGCGGCGCGAGACCTGAAGCCGATGTTCCAGTGCGTCCGGCAGGACTTCGGCGTCAGCATCGCGGCACGGCGGCATCTGGATAATGGGATGCTGTATTGGCGGGTCAACCAGTTCGTGCTGCCGTTCTACTCTCTGGTCCCGCCACAGTCGAAATTTCCTGACCTCAGCGGCCATGCATGGGTGCCGATGGATGATGAACACACGCTGTGCCTGATGTTTTCGTACCATCCCACGCAAGCGCTATCGGACCGGACTCGCACCGTGTTTCTTGAGGGGCATAATGGACGCGAAAGCGGGCATGCCAACGGAGCATCTGTGCACGAGTGACGCGGGTATTGTAATGACTCGTCGGTTGTTGCTCGACAGCGCCGCGGACTACGAGCAGCGCGGCATCAAGCCGCTGGGCGTTGGCGACCCGGAGGTCCTGATGGTTCGCGCGGTATCGCTGACGCTGCCGGAGGGGACAGGCTGGGCGGAGGCTGGGCATCCATTCATGAAGGCCCAGCCAGGGACCGACTTCGGCTACCGGCTTTGAGGGTCGTTTGGCTTGTGGATCACGCCGCGCTGCGCCAGGGCGTCGATCTCGGCCGGGCTGTAGCCGAGGAGATCGCGAAGTACTTCCCGCGAGTGTTGGCCAAGCGTGGGCGCGGCAACCGGATCGGCCAGGGGTGTACCGGATAGCCGGAATGATAGCGCAATATTCGGCACGGTACCACCGGCGGCGTGTGGAAGCGCGCTGACCAGGCCGCGTGATTTCATTTGATCGGAATTGAAGGCTTCGGCGAGATTATTGATCGGGCCCCCGGGAACGCCAGCGGCGCGCAGGCGGCTTGTCCAGTTCGATTTCGTATCGGTGGCGAATATTTCGCCGAGGATACCCAGCAAGCGGTCTCGGTTCTGCACCCGCATTCGGTTGGTGGAGAAATCCGGATGTTCGGCAAGATCGGGCCTTCCCATCGCCAGCCCGGCAAGGCGATGATAGGTGCGGTCGTTAGAGCAGGTGATGTAAAGCGGCCCGTCAGACGCCTTGAAGGCGGCGGTGGGAACGGTATCTCGGCTATCGTTGCCGAAGCGCGGCGGCACCACGCCGCTGACGAGATAATTCATTGCGTGAAACCCGGCCATCATGACCGCCTGGTCGAACAGCACGCAATCGATGAACTGACCAATGCCGTAACGCTCTCGCGCGAACAGCGCGGCGAGCACCGCGTTGCTTGCCATCATGCCGGTGCTCATGTCGATGATGGACGGTCCGGAGCGCATGCCGGGGTCCGCGGGATAGCCGTTCATGGACATATAGCCGCTTTCGGCTTGCGCCACCGGGTCGAACCCCAGGCGATCCTTCAATGGGCCGTCGCGCCCGTAGGCGGACACCGAACAGTAGATCAGGCGGGGATTGAGCTTGGACATCGCTTCATAATCCAGGCCGAACTTTCCCATCACGCCGGTCGAAAAATTCTCCACCAGCACATCGGATTTGCTGATGATGTCGCGTGCGATCCGGGCGCCCTCGGGGTTTTTGAGATCGAGTGCGAGGCTGCGTTTGTTGCGGTTGCCCCAGACGAATGGAGCCCCTTCCGTGGACGAAACGGCCGGTAGCAGCCGGCGGAAGTCGTCGCCGCCTTCGACTTTCTCGATCTTGATCACATCCGCGCCGAGATCGCCCAGGATAAGGCTGCACACGGGTCCCGCGAGGAAGTGGCTGAAATCCGCGACACGAATACCGGCGAGCGCGAGCGGTGCGCCGGATTTACGGCGGGGCGGGCCTTCAAGGCGCGGACGTTCCGGTTGCTGTGTCAATGCACGATCCCCCGAATGAAGTCACCCATGCGGGCGATCGCCTCTTTGCCCTCCGGAATGATATCGGCGAAGTATGGCCAGATGTGAATCATTTCATCCCACACCTGCAAGTCTACTTCAACCCCCGCAGCCCGCGCGCGCTGAGCGATGCGGGTGGAGTCGTCGAGGAGTGTTTCCCATGTTCCGACCAGGATCTGCATCGGTGGCAGGTTCCGAAGATCCGCATAAAGTGGAGAGGCGAGCGGGGCCTTGAGGTCGCCGTGCTCGCCGACGTAACGCCGAGCATAGGCCGCGCTGCCTTCGGGGTTCACCATCGGGTCGAGGTCGATCTTGGTCCGCATTGACTCTCCTTCCTTGGCCAGATCGGTCAGCGGGGACATGCAGACCAGGGCGGCCGGCAATGGATCGCCGGCGTCGCGCAATGCCAGGCATGTCGCGATCGCCAGACCGCCGCCGGCAGAGTCGCCCGCGAACACCAGCCGTCCGGGTTTCACGCCTTGGCGTAGCAGCCAACGTGCGGCGGCGACGGCATCTTCGACCGCGGCGGGGAATTGGTGTTCCGGGGCAAGGCGATAATCGATCGAGAAGGCGCGTGCCGCCGATGCCAGTGCGAGTTGCGCAACGAGATGACGGTGGGATGCGATCGATCCGACGCCGTATCCGCCGCCATGGAGGTAGAGAATCACGATTTCAGTGTCGGGTCCCGGCGGGCTGGCCCATTCGCCCGGCACGCCGTCGGCATCAACCGGTGTGAAGGTGATACCAGCCGGCGGGGTAAACTTGCGACCGACTTCCTCCATGTTTGCCCGCAGATCCTCGATCGACTGGGGACCGGCCGTTCGGTTTGCGCGCATTCGCTCGACCAGACGATAGAATTTTGGGCTTGGCATCACGTTTCTCCCGAGGGGCGAGAGCTCGTTGCCCCAATCCGCAATTCATTTTCCGATTTAAGGGAGAAATCTCATCATCCGTCAATCCCTGGCATCTTCCGTTGTGATGAAAGATAGCCGGTTGCACGCTCTTTCTTGATAGGTCATGTCTTGACTCACGGGAAATCGAAATGCATGATACGCAATAGAATTGCGGACTTTATCGCACGAGATAGGGGAAAGCGTCATGCATGTTGGTTACAGCCCAGTGTTCCAGAACCTTTCTGGCGAATTGACCGATCGGCAGGTTTACGCCGAAGAGGTCCGCCTGACCGAGCTTGCTGAACCGCTGGGCTTTGACTCGATCTGGACCACGGAGCATCATTTCACGGAATATGAAATGATCCCGAGTCCGACGCAGTTCCTTACTTACATGGCGGGGCGCACAAAACATGTAAAGCTTGGGACCATGGTTATTGTGCTGCCCTGGCACGATCCGATGCGTGTGGCCGAGGAGGTCGCGATGCTCGATGTCCTGTCGAACGGACGCATGGTGCTGGGAATTGGCCGCGGCCTTGGGGCGGTCGAGTTTGAAGGTTTCCGTCTCGACATGAATCAGTCGCGCGACCGGTTTGTGGAATGCGCCGAGGCGGTGCTGACCGGGCTGGAGCAGGGCTATGTCGAGTACGACGGCGAACATGTGAAGCAGCCTCGCCGCGCCATCCGCCCCGCACCGTTCCGCAGCTTTCGCGGACGGACTTATGGTGCGGGAAATTCCTCGGATTCCATGCCGATCATGGCGCGTCTTGGAGCCGGAATGCTGGTGGTGCCGCAGAAGCGCTGGGATGAGGTTGCCGAAGGCATTCGCATGCACCGCGAGGAATGGGAACGGGTGCAAATCGGGGTGCCGCGGCCGAGATCGGTGCTGGTCGGGTTCTGTATCGTCGACAAGGATGCCGGACGGGCCAAGGACCTTGCTGCGGAGTATATCGGCCGCTATTACAAGAGCGTTATCAAGCATTACAACATTGGCGGCGACCATTTCGGCCAGACCAAGGGGTATGAGCAATACAGCGCCATGTCGAAGGCGGTGAAGCAGGACGCGGCGCGGGTAACGGAGAAATTCGTCAACCTGATGCCTTGGGGCACGCCGGATCAGGTGATCGAGAAACTGCACACCATCGACAAGTACATCGACATGGGCACGTTCATCGCTCATTTCGCGTTTGCCGGCCTTCCGTATGAGCAGGCCGAACGCTCGATGCGACTGTTCGCGAGCGACGTGCTGCCGGCGTTGAAGGAATGGAAGGCAGAAGCCACGCCGGATAACGCGCCCCAGTTACAGGCGGCCGAGTGACATGCGGCTGGAAGGCAAGTGCGCGGTCGTAACGGGTGCGGCTCGCGGGCTTGGGCGGGCTTATGCTTTGCGGTTGGCCCATCTCGGCGCGGATGTTGCGATTGTCGATATCAATCTTGCTGCGGCAGCGGAGTTTCATGAGGCTCTGACGGCGCCGTCGGTGCCTGATGAGATCAGGGCGACGGGCCGCAAATCGATCGGTCTGGAGGGCGACCTTAGCCAGCGGGAGGCGGTGCAACGGATCTTCGCAGATGTAATTGCCGCGTTTGGGCGGATCGATGTGCTGGTGAACAACGCTGGGGGCGCGATCACGCCGATTGAACGCAGCACGGCTTCGATCGTTCCGGACGAAGACATCAAGGCAATCCTCGACGCGAACATGATGAGCACGATCTATTGTTGCCAGGCTGTGGCGCCGATCATGAAAGACCAAGGCGGGGGTGTGATCGTGAACATCTCTACCATGGCCGCGATAACCGTGGTCGGGCGCGGGGTGCTGGCGCATTACGGCATGGCGAAGGCCGCGGTTGCCCAGTATACGCGATATCTGGCCGCCGAACTGGGGCCGGATGGAATCCGGGCAAATTGCGTTTCACCGGGACCGATCCAGACATCGCGTGTGGTCGCGCAGGCCGCCGCGCGTGGCATCGTTCGGCCAGACGACGCTCGGCGCATTCCGCTTCGTCGCCTCGGGACGACGGAAGATTGTGCCAATGTGCTGGAGTTTTTGGCGACTGACCTCTCGTCCTATGTGACGGGCCAATGTATCTCGGTCTGCGGCGGATCAGTATTGTCTCCGTCGTGACGAAGAGGGCACCAGTGATGGCGAAGACCATTTCGCAACCGTCCAAGCGGACCACCAAGCCGCGCCGAGCGGCGGCGGACGACGATGGCAATCTGATCAAGTCGGTTGGCAAAGCGCTGGCGATTCTGGAGGAACTTTATGCCTCCGGCCGCGCGCTACGGGTTGGTGACCTGGCCGCGCGCCTCGACATGTCGCCCAGCGCGGTCTCCCGTCTGGTCACCACGCTGGGCACCAGCCGCCTGGTCGATCAGGACGAGGAAAGTGGCCGTTGCTATCTCGGGATCGGGCTGTCCTTGTTCGGGCATGCGGCACTCGGGCGGCGTGAACTGGATCAGATCGCGTTGCCGGTACTCGCGGATATATCCCGGCGCTTCGCGGCCTATGCCAGTCTGTGCCGGATGTATCGTAACAAGGTCATCATGATACGCGGGCGCACGAGCGAGACGCTGCAGCGCGATTCCAGTTTGATGTGCGTTCATCCGGTGCATGCCTGCGCCTCGGGCAAGTTGCTACTCGCCTATCTGGAACCCGCCGAACTGGCGTCTGTGCTGGATGGGCACAGGCTGGATCCCTATACGCCGCGGACGATCACGACGATCGAGGCGCTGATGGGCAATCTTGAAACCATCCGGCGCGATGGCTTCGCCGTGGACGACCAGGAACTGCTGCATGATTCCCGTCATGTTGCGGCACCGATCCGGGATCATACCGGGCTTGTGGTCGCGGCGCTGTCCGTGGGTGGGCGAACGGTTGAGGTGCAGGACCAGTTTGAAGGGCTGACCCAGGCGTGCGTTGTCGGGACCCTCGCTATCTCCCGACAGCTTGGGTATCGCGATCAGCCGGGATGGTCGGTGCACAGCGGCCGGGCCGCGGAAATTCACCAGGTCCCGCCATGAAGATTTGTATCTTCGGTGCCGGCGCGATCGGGGGCTATATCGGTGCGCACCTGGCGCGAGTGCCAGGCATCGATGTCAGCGTGGTCGCCCGAGGTCCGCAACTTGTGGCGATCAGGGAACATGGGTTGCGGGTGATTGGGCCCGACGCCGCTTTGGTTGCCGAGGTGCGGGCGACGGATCGACCGGAAGAGCTTGGTCCTCAGGACTACGTTTTCATTACGCTAAAGTCGCACCAGGTCGGGCCGGCTCTCGGCGGGATCAGCTCGCTGATTGGACCTCAGACGGTGGTGATTCCGCCGACGACGGGAATTCCGTTCTGGTATTTCTACGGTCAGCGCGGACGGTTTGCGAACCACCGGCTGGACCCGCTCGACCCGGGCGGCCGGCAGTGGGACATCCTGGGTCCAGAGCGCGCCCTGGGCTGTGTGTTCTGGGTCGCGACGGAGGTCGAAGCGCCTGGTGTCATCCGGCATGACGGGGCAGGCGCGAGTTTTCCAATCGGCGAACCGGACGATACGACGTCACCACGCCTCGAACGCCTGGGCGAGGCGATGCGGGCGGGCGGGATGAAGGCACCCGTGACCACCAATATCCGAGGCTGGCTCTGGATAAAGATGATCAGCAGCCTGTGCTGGAACCCGGTCGCGACACTGGGTCATGCGACACTCGGGCAGGTGCACGAACATCCGGACGCGGTCGAACTCGTGCGGCGGATGATGATCGAGGCCGAGGACGTCTCCAGCGCGCTAGGGGTCACGTTGCCGGTTGGGCGAGAGAAGCGGATCGCAATGACCAAGCTCGCCGGCGGCCACAAGATGTCGATGCTGCAGGATCTGGAACGTGGCCGGCCGCTGGAGATCGATGCGCTCGCGGACTCGATCAGGACGATGCGGGAGATCGCCGGTGTCGCCACGCCGACGATTGACCTGGTGCTGACGCTGCTGCGTCTACGAGCGGGGGCAGCGCAGAAGAGAGACTGAGACGGTGTGGGAGGAACATAAGAAATGCAGCCAAACAGAGTTGCGGTCATCACCGGTGCGGCGAGCGGGATCGGGCTGGCGTCAGCCGAACGCCTCGCCGCGGATGGGTTCATCGTGTTGTTGCTTGACCGGTCGGAGCAGGTGACGGAGCGTGCGGCGGCGCTGCGCGAGCGGGGCCTTCAGGCGGCCAGCCTGGTGGGTGATTTAATCGATCCAGCAACCATCCCGATGACCGCGCAGGTGCTGCGAGATCGTTACGGACGATGCGACGTGCTCATGAACAACGCCGGGGTTGCGTCGCGCGTTTTCGGGAAGGAGCCGTCGTTTCTGAACGTCACGCAAGATGAGTGGGAGTTCGTGGTAGCGGTGAACATGACGGCGCCGTTCCTGCTGTCGCAGGCGGTGTTCCCGCTGATGCAGGCGAACAAATGGGGCAGGATCATCAATGTCGCGTCGCGCGCCGGCCGCACGCTGGTCCGCGGCGCCGGTGTGCCGTACCACGCGACGAAGGCGGGTGTGATCGGGCTGACGCGGGCGCTGGCCGGACAGGGCGGTCGTCATGGCATCACCGCCAATACGATTGCCCCGGGCCGCGTGGTGACGCCGCTGTCGTCGCAGACCCCTGACGATATGGTGCAGGAAGCGCTGAAGCAGATCCCGGTTCGGCGTCTGGGTGTTCCGCAGGACATCGCATCTGCCGTGTCGTTCCTGGCGTCGGAGGAATCGTCGTTCATCACCGGCGCCGTACTGGATGTGAATGGTGGAGGATTCATGGCGTAACGGATACGCCTGCACAAAGAAAAGCAAAGTAAAAAGGGGGAAGTTCATGACGGAGATACGGCAGTATCTGTTGAGATATGCGATCTGTGGCGTCGCCATATGGGCGGCTGTGGGGGCGGCCAGCGCGGAACCGCTGCGTATTGGATTTTTGACCGATATGAATGGACCGAGCGCGATCGATGACGGGCCTGGCTCGATCACGGCGGCCCGCATGGCGATCGCCGATTTCGGTGGGTCGGTGCTCGGGCGGCCGATCGAACTGCTGACGGGCGACCATCACAACAAACCCGACATCGGGCTGGCAACCGCCAAGGAGTGGTACACAGTCGATGGTGTGGATGCGATCATGGATGTGAACAACTCCGCGGTCGCGCTTGGCATCCAGAATCTGACGCGCGAACTGAACAAGGTGTTCCTGATCACTGGGGCGTCGTCATCGTTGCTGACAGGGAAGGCGTGCACCGCCAACAGCGTGCAATGGCTGACGGATACATACTCCTTGTCGCGTGCGGCGGTGATGCCAACGATCGCGGACGGCGGCAAAAGCTTTTACTTTCTAACTGTCGATTATGCCTTCGGGCACGCGCTTGAACAGGATTCTACGTCGGTCTTGAAGGCGAACGGCGGGACGATGGTGGGGGCGTCGCGGCATCCGTACGGGACCAGCGATTACTCGGCCTATCTGGTCCAGGCCCAAGCTTCCGGTGCCCAGGTTCTGGTGTTCGCCAATTCCGGTCAGGACATGGAGAACGCGGTCAAGCAGGCGCGTGAGTTTGGGTTGCAGATGCGCCTTGTGCCGCTGCTGATGCTTATCATGGACGTGCACAGTGTTGGGCTGGATGCGATGCACGGCACGCGCTTCGCCGACGTGTTCTACTGGGACTTGAACGACGTGACCCGGGCCTGGTCGAAACGCTTCTTCGATGCCGAACAGCACATGCCCACCGCGCTGCAGGTCGATGCCTATCGGGGAATGCTGCACTATCTGCAGGCGATCAAGGCCGCGGGAACGACGGAGGCTCAGGCAGTCGTTCGGCAAATGAAAAAGGATCCGATCAAGGATGTTCTCGGTGACGGCGGCACGATCCGCGAGGATGGCCGCGTGATCAGGGATATGCACTATTTCGAAGTGAAGTCTGCTGCGGAGTCCAGGTATCCGTGGGATTACTACCGGCTGATTCGCGACATTCCGGCGGCGCTGATTTATCGCCCGCTGAGCGAAAGCGAATGCCCGCTGGTGGAAAAATAGGGGATCGGGCCCAACGTTGGGTCGCGTGCCGGGCGCGCTGCGTCTCCGGCAGCCAACGCCCCTAACTCTTTGTTGCCACGCTTTGGACGTTCCCCTCGCGTTTCGTCAGCTTGGCTTACGCCAACGAAACGCTGGCCGCTCAGCGTGATCATGCTCTATGCGACGTGTCCCCGGCTCAAGAACGTGCTTCGGCCACCACCGACAGGTTGAATGTGGTCTCGCCCAAACGCCGCAGCATCTCCGGCAAGGGTGGTTCGGCCGGCAACGGGCCGTCCGACAGGAAATCCATCCACGCCATCCAGGTGCGGTCATTGAGGTCCAGAGCGCGCCGCCGATCGTCCTCGGTCAGGCTGATCTGGTCGCCCAGGGTGTGAAACATCGCCAGTTGTGCGCGTGTCAGGGCGTCAGTCGCGTCCCAGGCCAGATTCCACAGCATCGAACTCTCCGTTCATGAAGATACCATCCGACGTTCGGGCCAAGTAAGGGCGGGAATTGGCACGACAGATGGTCGATTTGTGGCAACGTGACACGGTTGCGTTATCGAATATAAATGCGCGGACGTGACGCGCAGGAACCTCTCGCCTATCTTATCGCCGCCGCGGCCGATCCGACCCGCCGCCGGCCGAGGGGGAGCACAACCGAATGGAACTGGCCCAGGCCCGCAAGGCCCGTCCGACGTCGCCTCATCGGGGGCCGCGTCATGGCGGAAGAGTGCTGGCGGACGCACTTGTTGCCCAGGGCATCGACCATGTGTTCGAGGTTCCAGGCGAAAGCTTTCTCGACACGCTGGACGGGCTTTACGACAACGGTGGAAAAATCAAGCTGGTCACCTGCCGGTTCGAAGCTGGTGCGGTGAACATGGCCGACGCATACGGCAAACTCACCGGCCGTCCGGCGGCGGCGATGGTAACCCGGGGGCCCGGTGCCTGCCACGGCGCGATCGGTGTGCATGTTGCGTATCAGGACAGCACGCCGATGCTGCTGTTCGTTGGCCAAATTCCGCATCAGGACACGGGCCGCGACGCGTTTCAGGAGGTCGACTACCGCCAGATGTTCGCCCCATTGGCGAAATGGGTCACGCAGATCGACTATGCCAAACGCATCCCCGAGGTTGTCGCCCACGCTGTCGATGTCGCCACCAGCGGTCGGCCCGGCCCGGTGGTTATCGCGCTGTCGGAGGAGATGCAGAAGGATCAGGTTCAAGTGCCGGACCTGCCTCGTGCCGAGGTCAGCCCTGCATTCCCGGATCCAGATGCATTAGCGAGGATGCGTGCCCTGCTGACGAAGGCCAGGAAACCGATCGCGGTGGTTGGCGGTTCGTGCTGGACCGAACCAGGACGAGCGGCGCTGCACAAGTTCCTGGTGCAGAATAATATCCCGGTGACGGTCGGTTTCCGCCGTCAGGCGCATTACGACGGCAGCCAGGACAATTTCGCTGGCGATCTGGGTGTCGGTTCTGATCCCGGTTTGATCGGCAAGCTGAAGGAAGCCGATCTGATCCTGGCGATTGGCAGCCGTCTCGGTGATGCGGTTACCCAGGGCTACACATTGCTGGACATGGCGGGCAGCGTCCCGATCATCCAGGTCCTGCCGGACGGGGCCGAGATCGGGCGGGTGTTCCGTACCGCGCTGGGCATCGTCTCCGATCTTAATGCCTTCGCCATCGCCGCTGCCGGGTTGGAGCCGTTGAAGCCCGCCTGGACCAAATGGACGCAGGAGTTGCGTTCGCTGCGGGAAGCTCAGCGCGCCGTGCCGAATTATCAAGGTCCGCTGAACCTGGGCACGGTGATGCGGGAACTGGAAGGAATGCTGACCCCGGACGCCATCGTCACTACAGATGCCGGCAATTTCGCCGGCTGGGCCACGCGGTTCCTGAATTTCTCCGAACACCAGCGCTACATCGGTCCGACCAACGGGGCGATGGGCTACAGCGTTCCCGCCGCGGTTGGGGCCAAGATCGCGTTCCCGGACCGGATGGTCGTCAGCATGGTCGGCGATGGCGGGTTCATGATGACGGGCCAGGAGATCGCCACCGCGTTCCACCACGGCGTCGCCCCGATCGTCCTGGTGTTCAACAATCAGATGTACGGCACCATCCGCATGCATCAGGAGAAAGCCTACCCGTGGCGGGTGTCCGGGACGGCGCTGACCAACCCGGACTTTTGCAAGTACATTGAAGCCTTCGGCGGCTACGGTGAGGTTGTCACGAGCACCGAGGCGTTCTCGCCCGCTTTCAAACGGGCTGTTGAAAGCGGCAAGCCTGCCCTGATCGAGCTGCGGACCAATCCCGAGCAGATCACCTCCCGGGCCACGATCACTGATCTTCGGGCGGGCAGGAAACCACCGAAAGCTGTGCTGAAACCAAAGCGAGCGGCGGCGGCGACGCATCGTGTCCCCGGCCCCGGCAAGAAGCGCGGTTGAACGACAAACTGAAAGAAGCCGCCGGGTTTTACGCCGCCCGCGACTTTCCGGCAGCCGAGGCGACGTGCCGCACGATCATCCAGCACGACCCGCGTCACTTCGACGCCCTGCATCTGCTCGGTGTGGTGCTGACGACCCGGGACCGGCCGGGGGAAGCGCTGGCTTATCTGCGCCGAGCGGAGGCGGAGTGGCCGGATCATGCTCTGCTACGGGTCAACCTGGGCAACGCGTTGCTGGCGACGCATCAGTATAAGGACGCCGTGGCAGTATCCCGAACCGGGGATGCCGCGACGCTGAACAATCTGGGGCTGGCCAATCGCGGGCTGCTGCAGTTCGAGGCCGCGGCGGAGGCGTTCCGTCAGGCGATCAGGATGCGCTGGGATTATGCTCCGGGGTGGTTCAACCTCGCCACCACACTGTCGGAACTGGCGCGGCTGGAGGAGGCGTTGCAGGCTGTGACTACCGCGCTGCGCGTCGCACCTCTGGATACGCCGGTGCATCGGCTGGCGGATATCAGCAACGAGACCGGCCGGATTCTGATGGGCCTCGGCCGGCCGGAGGAGGCGTTGGCGGTGTGCCGGCGGTTCCTGAAACGCCATCCCGGGCAAACCGCCGTCATATGGAACATGAGCCTGTGTCTGCTGCTGCTTGGCCGGTTCGAGGAGGGCTGGCGTGCCTATGAGCACAGATTCGATGTGCCGGAACACGATAAACGGCCGGAAGGCGTGATCGTGCTGGATCCGGGTCGGGTCGCTGGCAAGCGGGTGCTGATCCTGACGGAGCAGGGGCGCGGCGATATGCTGCAATTCATCCGGTATGCGCCTTTGCTGGCTGAGCGGGGTGCCACGGTATGCGTGCAGGCGTACCCCGATCTTGTGCCTCTGCTTGCGGCGATGCCTTGTGTCGCGGTGGTTGCCAGTACCGATGATCCTCGACCGGCGGCCGATCTGGTGACGTCTGTGATGAGTCTTCCACTGGCGTTCGGCACGCAGCCGGCGAACGTGCCATACCTACGTGTGCCACCGGATCGTCAGGTCGATCGGCTTGGACCCCGCACGCGGCCGCGAATCGGCGTTGCCTGGTCGGGCTCTCCGCAGAGCTACAGGCGATCGGCGATGCCGGCGAAAACCCTGGCTCCGCTGCTGGCCTTGCCCGACTTTGAATTCCATTGCCTACAAAAGGAGATTGTCGGCAGCGATCAGGCTTGGCTAGAGTCTGCCAAGCCGCCGATCAACCTGCACGTGCAACGCTTGGTCGATTTCGCCGAAACTGCTGCATTGGTCGATCAAATGGATGTGATCGTCAGCATCGATACGGCGGTCGCTCATTTGGCCGGCGGCCTCGCCAAACCGACGATTTTGATGCTGCCGTACAGTCCCGACTGGCGCTGGATGCTGGGCCGCGAGGACAGCCCGTGGTATCCCACGGCGCGGCTGTTTCGCCAACCGGAAAGAGCTGCCTGGAGCCCGGTCGTCCAAGCGGTAATCGCGAGATTACGGCACAATCGGGTTTCGTTGGCGTCCGGTCGCGGTTGAGCGCGCTGCAGCCGCGAGGTGAGCAGGGCGTTTAGAGCATGCCACGGCTGGGCGGCTTAGCCCTTGCGATTCTTACGTTTCTTCGACGGCCGATCCTCAGGCTTCAGCCCAAGACCGCTTTGCAGCGCGAGGCTGGAGCGAAGTTTGGCATATTCGACGGCGACCATTGGGTAGTCGGCCGGCAGACCCCATTTCGCGCGATATTCGTCCGGCGTCATGCCATGCACGGTCAATAGATGCCGCTTCAGCATCTTCATGGTCAGCCCATCTTCCATGCAGATGAGGTGGTCGTTGAAGACAGTCTGTCCATAAGTGGGATGCACGTATACGTTGTGTGCATGGCTGGCCTCGTGCCCGGTGTGGGCGTGGTCTGCATGATTATGGGCGTCATGCGTGTGCTGGATTGCAACCGTCGACTGTCGGCTGTCGGCTACCCCGAGATCGGCTAGCACATTGTAAACATTACGAATGACGATTGGCAGCGTGTCGATGCCGACCTGATTGTTGCCGGCATGGGCTGCAATAATTTGCGCGGAGAGGGTCAGGAGATGGCGGTTCACATCAGTCATTGATCGGAGTCCTCAGGAAAAATGAAGCTTTGACGTTTTTTTCACGTTGTATTAGCATTTCGGTTAACGTCAATGTCATTCAGCGCCAAAATGGCGTTTGAGGGACCGAAACGGGGCGGAGGGTTGTATGAGCGATCAGATTTTCCAGGATGCCTATGCTCGCGTGCGTGGCCGTCACGATGATCAGGCGTGGTTCGCACTATCACCACGGCAGATCACCGACTCGATCTACTGCGAGATCAGGTTGATCGACCGTGAGCGCGTGACGCTGGCGGAAGCAGACTTTGCTCCGATGGCCGTCGCCGCGGAATGATCGCCGATCCCGGTCGGGTTTCGATGGACGTCGTCATTTTATCGGCTGCCTGACCACACATCGCTCCTAATCGGACGGAACTTGCATCGCACCACCGGCGTTATCCCGGCGTGATGAATTTGATCCGATCCGACACGCTCTCTGCCGCAGCGCCTGCGCGGGATGAGCGTGATCCGACCAACATTTACCATCTGCATCCGCTCGTCGCCGGTTCGCTGGAGACGTGGCCGGTAACCTTCGCGCGGATCGCCGCGATGGGGTTCAGTCACGTCTGCCTGGCGCCGCCGTTTGAGCCTGGTGAGAGCGGCGATGTTTTCATTCACGCCAGCTTCGACCGGCTGCATCCGGCCCTCGGCTTCGATGGGCCCGCTGACCAGGGCATAGCGTTGGCGGCAGAACTGGCCTCCCGCGCAGGGTTGCGGCTGATGCTTGACATCGCCCCGGGTCAGGTCGCGGCTGACTCCCCGTTGCGGCAACTTCGACCCGACTGGTTCGTTCCCGCGAGTTGCGGCCGGGTCGCGGATCCCAGGCGCCCACCGCACCGGGTCGATGTCGTTGTGCCGCGCTTCGATCAGACGGATTTCGCGGATGCGGTGGCGGATTGGTGGATTGAGCTTCTGACGCGCCTGACGCACGCCGGGGTGTCCGGGTTTCGCTGCCTGACCCTGGATCTGGTGCCTGGGTCGTTTTGGCGGCGACTCACGGCGTCGTTTCCCGACGCGCTGTTCGTGGCGTGGACGCCCGGGGTCGCCAACCTGGATGATTTCGCCGGGGTTGGTTTCGATCGGACGGTGTCCTCGGCCGGATGGTGGGATGGCCGGGCGTCGTGGTTCCTGGACGACCAGGCCGCTTTGCGGGAGGTGGCACCAGCACTGGCTTCGCCTGAACCTTCATTCCTCGATCGTCTGGCGCAGCGCCTGGCGCCCGACGCGGATATTCCCGAGGCCTATCGTTTGGCGTTGCGGATCGCGGCCGCCACGGGGTCGGGCCTGTTTCTGCCGATGGGCTTCGAATATGCCACGAGCCGCCGCTTTGATCCTGTGCGGGCCAGTCCGGCGGATCTGGTGGCGGCGCAGCGGGAAATGCCGGCCGATCTGTCTGACGATATCGCTGCCGCGATCCGATTGATTGGTGAATTGCCCCCCGCGGAAGAGCTTCGGCCAATCACCAGTCCCGCCGCACCGGTGACCGCACTGTTGCGCTCCGACACCCTGGTGTTGATCAATCCGGACGTTTTGCGGCCGGTGCCTGTGGGGTTCCCGCTGACGCCGCTGCCTTCGGCATCCGGGGAGGTACTTTCTGCGGTGGGTGATCTTGATACGCCATTGGGAGCGGGTGAGGTTCGGATACTAAAGTGCCGACGCACCTCCGAGATCCGGGGCGGCGGACTGGAACTGACTCATCCGTGGGCCGAGACGACCCGGATCGCCGTCGAGGAGGTTACACCAGGCGGCGACTTTCCTGCCAAGACGGTGGCTGGTCGGGACGTCATCATCAGTGCGGACATTATCGGCGATGGCCACGACGTGCTGTCGGCCGACCTGCTCTGGCAGCCGGCCGACACCTCCGACTGGCAACGCATCCCGATGAGCAACCTGGGCAACGACCGATGGGAGGCGCGGGTTCGCCCCGAACGGATCGGGCTTTATCGGTTCGCCGTGGAGGGCTGGTGGGATCAGTGGGGCACGTTCAGCCATGATCTGCATGCCAAGGTGGCGGCTGGCCAGGACGTGACGCTGGAAATCCAGGAGGGGCGGGAGCTGATTCGGATCGCCCTACGGCGAGTGGATACAGAAGCGACCGCGGATGCCATGCTGTCGGACGATTTGAAGGCGGCGATGAAGCGGGCTGACCCTCGGCCGTTTGCCACACGCAGTGCGGTCCATTCGGTGCGCGTTGATCGACCGGCGGCGGAATTCGCCAGTTGGTATGAGCTGTTTCCGCGATCGGCCACGCACGACCCGGCGGTCCACGGGACGTTCCGGACCGTCATCGAACGCCTGCCGGATATTCGGGCCATGGGGTTCGATGTGCTATATTTCCCGCCGATCCACCCTATTGGCCGGATCAACCGCAAAGGGCGCAACAACGGTTTGCGCGCCGAACCCGGCGACGTGGGCAGTCCTTATGCGATCGGAAGTGCCGAGGGCGGCCACGACGCGATCCACCCTGAGCTGGGGACGTTGGAGGATTTTCGTGCCCTGCTTCACTCGGCGCGGGAAAACCATCTGGAGATTGCTATCGATTTCGCCATCCAGTGCGCTCCCGACCATCCCTGGGTGACGCAGCATAGGGACTGGTTTCGGTGGCGGCCCGACGGTTCGATGCGTTACGCCGAGAATCCGCCAAAGAAGTATGAGGACATCGTCAATCCGGATTTTTACGGCGAGGCCTCGTTCCCCGCGGTTTGGACGGCGCTGCGGGACGTCATCCAGTTCTGGGTCGATCAGGGCGTGCGGATCTTCCGCGTCGATAATCCGCACACGAAACCGTTACCGTTCTGGAATTGGATGATCGCTGACATTCAGAGCCGGCATCCGGACGTGTTGTTCCTGGCGGAGGCGTTCACTCGGCCGAAGCTGATGTACCGTCTGGCGAAGATCGGATTTTCGCAGTCCTACACCTACTTTACCTGGCGGAACACGAAGGCTGAGCTCACCGAATATCTGACGGAGCTTACCACGGCGCCGGTGGCGGATTTCTTCCGGCCGAATTTTTTCGTCAATACGCCGGACATCAATCCGGTGTTCTTGCAGACGTCGGGCCGAGCGGGGTTTTTGATCAGGGCGGCGCTGGCGGCGACACTTTCCGGGCTGTGGGGCATGTATTCCGGGTTTGAGATTTGCGAGGCCGCACCTCTGCCGGGGCGGGAGGAATATCTGGATTCAGAAAAGTATGAGATCAGGCCGCGGAACTACGCTGCGCCAGGCAACATCGTGGCGGAGATCACGGCGCTGAACCGGATCAGGCGCCAGCATCCGGCGCTGCAATCTCATTTGGGGCTGACGTTTTATAACGCTTTCAACGATCAGATCATTCTGTACGGAAAACGTGATCCACTTGATGGCAGCATGGTCCTGGTGGCGGTGACCCTTGATCCCCACATCGCGCAGGAGGCGGCATTCGAGGTGCCGCTTTGGGAATTCGGCCTCAGTGATCAGGCCGCGATCTCAGTGACGGACCTGATGGGTGGGGGAAGCTTCATGTGGTACGGCAAAAGTCAAACTATTCGGCTCGATCCGAGGGAGTCGCCGTTCCGTATCTGGCGGCTTGAGGCTCGCTAGGATGAATGTCGGCCACCCGCGCCCTCGGGCGATCGCCCAGGCGACCGAGATCGATCCGCTATGGTACAAAGACGCTATCATTTATCAAATCCATGTCAAGTCATTCTTCGATGCCAATAATGACGGTATCGGCGATTTTGCCGGGCTGATTTCCCGGCTGGATTACATCGCCGAATTGGGCGTCAACACCATCTGGTTGTTGCCTTTCTATCCCTCGCCTCGGCTGGATGACGGGTATGATATCGCCGATTATCGTGGCGTTCACCCGGATTACGGCACGTTGGCCGACGTCAAGCGGTTCATCGCGGCGGCGCACGAAAAGGGCATTCGGGTTATCGCGGAGTTGGTCGTCAACCATACATCCGATCAACATCCGTGGTTCCAGCGGGCGCGGACAGCCAAGCCCGGGTCGATGTACCGGGATTTCTACGTGTGGTCGAATGACGACCGTAAATATGCCGGAACGCGCGTTATCTTCGTCGATTCGGAGCGGTCGAACTGGACCTGGGACGACACCGCCAAAGCGTATTACTGGCACCGGTTCTACCACCATCAGCCGGACCTGAATTTCGACAATCCCCGGGTGATGCGCGAAGTGCTGTCGGTGCTGCGCTATTGGGCGGAGCTGGGCATTGACGGGCTGCGCCTGGACGCGGTGCCGTACCTAGTCGAGCGTGAGGGAACCAACAATGAGAACCTGCCGGAAACCCACGCGGCACTAAAACGGATCCGGGCCGAACTGCAGGAGCACTATCCCGACAAGATGCTGTTGGCCGAGGCCAATCAATGGCCGGAGGATACCAAGGATTATTTCGGCGACGGTGACGAGTGCCACATGGCATTCCATTTCCCGCTGATGCCGCGGATGTACATGGCGATCGCTCGCGAGGACCGGTTTCCGATCACCGATATCCTGCGCCAGACTCCGGACATTCCCGCGAACTGCCAGTGGGCCATCTTCCTGCGGAACCACGACGAACTCACGTTGGAGATGGTAACGGAATCGGAACGTGACTTCCTGTGGGAGACTTACGCCGCCGATCGCCGAGCGCGAATAAATCTGGGGATCCGTCGCCGGCTGGCACCGCTGCTGGAACGCGACCGGCGGCGTATCGAACTGATGAACTACCTGCTGCTGTCGATGCCCGGGACGCCGGTGATCTATTACGGCGACGAGATCGGCATGGGCGACAACATCCACCTGGGCGACCGTAACGGCGTCCGCACGCCGATGCAGTGGTCGCCCGATCGCAACGGCGGCTTTTCCCGCATTGCCGACCCGTCGCGCCTGGTGCTGCCGATGGTCATGGACCCGCTGTACGCTTACCAGACGGTCAACGTGGAATCGCAGGCATCCGACCCGCATTCATTGCTGATGTGGATGCGTCGCGCCATCGGGGTCCGGCGCCAGTACAAGGTCTTCGGCCGCGGCGGCTACCGGCTGCTGTACCCGAAGAACCGAAAGGTCCTGGCCTACCTTCGGGAATATGAAGACACCGCGATCCTGTGCGTCGCCAACCTGTCGCGCACGCCGCAGGCGGTCGAGCTCGACCTGTCCGAATTTCAGGGGCGGGTGCCGATCGAGCTTGATGGACACACGCAGTTTCCTCCGATTGGTCAGTTGACCTATCTGCTGACGTTGCCGCCGTATGGCTTCTACTGGTTCCTGCTGTCGGAGGTCGACGATTGGCCGTCCCACCACACACCGGCGCCGGAACCCATGCCTGAATATCAGACCATCGTCATGCGCCACTCCCTGCCGGACGCCGTCACGGCCGCGCGCCTTGTCATCGAGCGCGAGGTCCTGCCGCCATATCTGGCGAAGCGCCGCTGGTTCGCCATGAAGGACCAGGCGCTGCGTTCGATTCGGATCGCGATCATGACACGGGTGCTGTCCGATGAGGCGGTGTTGCTGGAGATCGAAACTGAAACGGCTTCCGGCACCGCCCGCTGGTTGCTGCCGCTGGGCATCGTCTGGGGTGACACGACGGCGCCGCCGCTACCGACACAACTCGCACTCGCGCGGGTGCGGCGTGGAGCGAAAGTCGGGTTGCTGACCGACGCGTTCGCGTTGCCGGCGTTTCCGCTCGCGGTTCTGGCCGGCCTGGCGCAAAAAGACATCATCGCCATGGATCGCGGGATGATCCGGTTCGAGCCGACCTCTCGCATGGCGGATATCGTCGTGCCTGACGACGTTGAGATGAACTGGATCTCAGCCGAACAGTCGAACTCCTCCGTCATCGTCGGCAACATCGCGATCATCAAGATGTTCCGCAGGGTCACCGACGGCCCGCATCCGGAAGCCGAGATGGGTCGGCATCTGACCGAACAGGGTTTCGCGAACACCCCGGCGTTGCTGGGCGAGATCGTTCGTGTCGACCCCGATGGCACGCGCCATGCGTTGGTCATCGCGCAGGCGTTCGTTCGCAACCAAGGCGACGCCTGGACCTGGACCATGGACCAGTTGCTGCGCGGACTTTCCGACATCACCGGCGGCGACGAAGACGCGGCGGCCGACGCTGTAAGCCACGCCGACTATGTGCAATTTGCCTCGTTGCTTGGCCAGCGCCTCGGGGAGATGCACCTGGTCCTTGCTCGGCCGTCATCCGATCCAGCGTTCGCCCCGGTGACCGGAACCGACGAAACGGCGGCGACGTTCGCAGAGCGAGGGCGTGTGCAACTGGACGCCGCTTATCGGGCGCTGGACGCGGCGCAGCAATGGGAGGCGGGGGGAGAGCGGGACCTGATGACGATGCAGGCGGCGCGGGAGGTGTTGTTCGAAAAACTGCCGGGGCTGGCGGATGTCGTTCGCGGTGCGACGCTGACCCGCATTCATGGCGACATGCACCTGGGTCAGATCCTGGTTGTCAACGGCGACGTTGACATCATCGACTTCGAAGGTGAGCCGGCCAAGCCGATTGAAATTCGTCGCGGCAAGGACCATCCGCTGCGCGATGTCGCCGGCATGATCCGTTCGTTCGACTACGCGGCCGCCGTGGTCAGGCGGCGGAGTCAATCCAGCCACGGGCATCTGGCGGATGAACAGGTCAGTGCCTTTCTGGATAGTTTTGTCGAGCGCGCAACCGAGTCGTTCCTGACTGGTTACCAGGAGGCGGTCGCATCGGGTGGTGAGCAAGGGTCAACGCCGGTCAACGCGGAGTTACTTGATTTGTTCTTGATCGAAAAGGCCGCTTATGAGGTGGTTTATGAGGCGGCCAATCGACCGACCTGGATCGATGTGCCGTTGCATGGGTTGGCACGTCGCACCCGCCATCTACTGGACATTGAGGCTGTTGCATGACTGAGGTTGGGGCATGAATGACGCCGTCGTCATCCCGTCGATTTCGCCTGAACAGGCTTGGCAGCTTTCCGCCGGGTGCCTGAGGGATCCGTTCGCGGTCCTGGGACCGTTCGAGACCGAAATTGGTCGGTTCGTTCGCGCCTACCTGCCCGGCGCGGAGGGTGTGGAGGTCGTTGCACGTACCGATGGACGTCGTCTGGGAACCCTGTCGCCGACCCAGCCCGACGGATTGTTCATGGGGCGCGTGGAAGGCGATGAACCATACCGATTCCGCATCCAATGGCCTGGTGCGGTCCAGGAGACAGAAGACTCCTATAGCTTCGACCTGCTGCTGAGCGAAACTGACCTGCATCTGTTCAACGAAGGTCGGTTGTTTGAGATTGCCTTCACCCTGGGTGCCAATCCAGTGATCGTGGACGGCGTGCGCGGCACCCGGTTTGCTGTCTGGGCCCCGAACGCCCGGGCTGTCTCGGTGATCGGCGACTTCGATTCGTGGGACAATCGCCGTCACCCGATGCGACTGCGCTATCCGTCCGGCGTGTGGGAATTGTTTGTGGCTCGGGTTGGGCCCGGCGTTCGTTATAAATTTGCAATGGTTGGACCCGACGGTGCTCGATTGCCCGACAAGGCGGATCCGCTCGCCAAGGCGACGGAGCCGCCACCGGCCACGGCCTCCATCGTTGCGGATCCCGTGCCATACGTTTGGCATGACGAGAAGTGGATGCGGGATCGTGGCGGACGGCAAGGCGCCGATGCGCCGATTTCGGTCTATGAGGTGCATGCGGCCTCCTGGTTCCGCCCGGGACCGGACCTGACGGCGAGTTGGGACGCGCTCGCCGAACGGCTTGTGCCCTACGTCGTCGAGATGGGATTCTCCCACGTCGAGTTGATGCCGATTGCGGAACATCCCTTTGGCGGTTCCTGGGGTTACCAGCCGTTGGGGCTGTTCGCTCCATCCGGTCGCTTCGGTCCGACCGAGGGGTTCTGCCGATTTGTCGACGCTTGCCACCGCGCCGGTGTAGGCGTGATCATCGACTGGGTGCCGGCGCATTTCCCTGGCGATGCGCACGGGCTTGCGCGCTTTGATGGCACGCCGCTGTTCGAGCACGCCGACCCCAAAGAAGGATTTCACCAGGACTGGAATACCTACATCTACAATTTCGGCCGCCGTGAGGTGCAAGGCTTCCTGATTGCCAGCGGCGTTCACTGGCTGGAGCATTTTCACGTCGATGGCCTGCGCGTCGATGCGGTCGCGTCCATGCTGTATCGCGACTACAGCCGCCAGCAAGGTGAGTGGGTGCCCAACATCTATGGCGGGCGGGAGAATCTGGAAGCGATCGGCTTCCTGCGCCATTTCAATACGGTGGTAGCAGAACGCTGCGCGGGGGCGATAACCATCGCCGAAGAATCCACCGCCTGGCCAGGCGTCTCGCGTCCGGTGCAAGACGGCGGCCTTGGCTTCGCATTCAAATGGAACATGGGCTGGATGCATGACACGTTGCGCTACATGGAATGCGACCCGGTCTATCGACGTTACCATCATAACGAATACACGTTTGGCCTGATCTATGC
>JAQGHW010000323.1 GCA_028291505.1 Rhodopila sp.
AAAACGCCGACCTCCGGCCAGTGGACAGCATCCGCTCGGTCGGCTGCTCCTGGATCGCACAGGTCCGCCTGGGCGTGGTGCCTCAGGTCCTGCCCGGTTTCCTCAGCTACGCGTTGTTGCGGTTCGAGATCAACGTCCGCTCCTCCACCATCATCGGCTTCGTCGGTGCCGGCGGCATCGGGCAGGAACTGAAACGCGTGATCGGCTTCAACATCTACGAAGAAGTCAGCGCCATCTGCATCCTGATCTTGCTGATCGTCGTCGCCATCGACCTGTTATCCGAACAAATCCGCCATCGCTTCATCAGCACCCGGATCGGGACAACGTCATGAGCGACGCGACACTCGACCTCGCCGCCGAACGCGCCCGCCATCCGGAGGTCTTCCGCGGCAAGGGCTGGCTGCGCTGGCTGCTGCTCGCCGCTGTCTTCGCCTATCTGTTCTACCTGATGTGGCTGTTCGATTTCAGCCGCGTGTTCACCGCCCTGCCGCGCGTCTGGGTGATCCTGCGGCTGATGCTGGACTGGACGGACATCGCCGCATGGGACCACGCCGAACTTTGGCGTTCGATGCTCGAAACCGTCGCCATGGCCTACCTCGGCACCATGCTGGCCCTCATCTTCGCCGTGCCACTGGGTTTTCTCGGCGCGAGAAACGTCATTCCGCGCCGTGTCTTCCATTTCGTCACCCGCCGCCTGTTCGACGGCTTGCGTGGCCTGGACCAGTTGATCTGGGCGCTGGTTTTCGTCCGCGCCATGGGCCTGGGCCCGATCGCCGGAATCATGGCGATCGCCGTTGCGGAAACCGGGGTGCTGGCAAAACTTTTCGCCGAGGCCATAGAGAACATCGACCGCCGGCAGGTCGACGGCATCACCTCGGTCGGCGCCAGCTTCGTCGCCCGCCTGCGCTTCGCCGTGCTGCCGCAGGTGTTGCCCGTGATGATCAGCCAGACGCTGTATTCGATCGAGTCCAACTCCCGCGAGGCAACCATCCTGGGCCTGGTCGGCGCCGGCGGGATCGGGCTCAGGTTATCGGAGCGAATTCAGATCAATGCCTGGGACCAGGTGGCCTACATCATAATCCTGATCCTGATCTCGGTGGCGATTATCGATACGACGTCAAGGTATCTCCGGCTACGCCTCATCGGGCCGGCGCAATAGGGGAGGCAAGGACTCCGCCCTCGACCTGCCAACGGCCCTTGGAACCCAAATTCACGGCATCAAAGGGGCCGCCGGCCCTTTTGCGGGTTCAGGACAGAGCCCTGACCTTCTCTTGCCCGTCCGCCGTCGACGTGTGACCATCGACGGCAAAGCACGAGGGAACACCCATGATCGAAGAAATCCGCGACATCCAGACCCGCGCGGGCGAGATGGAAACATTGATCGTCCATCCCGACCGCAACGGCCCACACCCCGTGGTCTTCCTGCTGATGGACGCCCCCGGCATTCGCGAGGAACTCTACGATATGGCTCGCCGGCTATGCACAGTCGGCTACTACGTAGTGCTACCCAACCTGTACTACCGAGCCGGAAAAGAAACGAAATACGGCCCCGACGTCACCACCAAGGGCAGCGCCGAACAGGCAAGAATGCGGGCCGTCCGCACCAGGATGACCATCCCGCCGGTGATGGAAGACATCGCCGACATGTTGACATTCGTCGATACGCAGCCCGCTGCGAAAAACGGCCCGGTCGGTGCCCACGGCTACTGCATGAGCGGCCCGTACGCTTTGGCCGCCGCCGCCCGCTTCCCCGACCGCATCGCCGCCGCCGCGTCCTTCTACGGCACGTGGCTGGTCAGCGAGAACGCGGAAAGCCCGCATCTGACGCTGGCGAAAGCCAAAGGTGAGCTCTACATCGCCTGCGCCGAACACGATGAGCTCGCTCCCCTGCCGATGGTCGCCGAGCTGAAAGCTCTGTTCGAGAAATCCGGCAACGGCGGCGAACTGGAGATATACCCCGAAGTCCACCACGGCTTCGCCTTCCCGCAACGCTGGTGCTACGACAAGCCAGCCGCCGAACGCCATTGGGAACGATTGATCGCACTCTATCGCCGCCGTCTGGGTTGAGCCCCGCCATGACCAACATGGAACTCTGGAACCACTGCGAAAATCCCTACCCCTTCGTTCCCGCCGAGGTCCTCGACGCGGCTCCGGCCGTCCGCGCCAGTCTGCCCAACAAATACTGTGATCCGGAAATCGCCGCCGGGCTCTACGATGAGGTGTTCGAGGAGTACCAGCATTGCGACGACATCGGCCTGAATATCGTAACGAATGAACACCATTCAGGCATCAACAACCTCTGGGCCGCAAGCCCGGTCATCACCGGCATCGTGGCGCGCCTCACCAAAAAAGTCCGTATCCTGTCGCTGGGAACCTTGATAACCGTACGCCCGGACCCAGTGCGTGTAGCCACCGAATACGCAACGATCGACGTCATCTCCCGCGGCCGGCTCGACATCGGCTTCGTCAAATCCGGCGCAACCGAAATGGTTTCAGGCGATGCCAACCCGATGCGCATCCGTGAGCGCGAATGGGAAGCCATCGACCTGATCGAGAAGTCCCTGACCTCCCACGACGGTCCGTTCAGTTGGGAGGGAAAGTTCTTCACCCACCCCCACGTGAACATCTGGCCGCGCCCTTACCAGCAGCCTCGCCCGGAATTCTGGGCCGCCACCAGCGACATGCCGACCTGCGCCGAACTCGGCCGCCGCGGCATCATAAACACGCTGCTGTTCGGCGGCTACGACCGCACCCGCCAGGCGTTCGAGACCTATAAACAGGCCCGCCGCACCGCCGGCCTGCCGGATCCTGGCGAGGACCGCTTCTCCTACATGGCGTTCTGCTACGTCGGCGACACCGACGAGGAAGCATACCGGATAGGCCAGAAAATCCCCTGGTTCCTGACCGTCAGCATCAAAAGCGCGCCGCAGATGTCGAAATTCATGCCCGGCCAGTTGCCGCCGGAACTGACCCCCGGCGCCTGGCGAGCCGGTGCCTCCAAGCGTCCCACCAACCTGACCGTCGAAGCTCTGGTCGCCCAGGGCCAGATGTTCGCTGGCAACCCCGACACCGTGGTGAAACAGATCAAGGCATTCCGCGAACGTGTCGGCGGCGTCGGCCGCATCATCATGATGACCCGCCAAGGCCTCGTGACGCACGCCGAAGCAATGAAAAGCTTCAACCTCGCGGCCAGGGAAGTGCTGCCGCAACTCCAGGACCTGCCGCCGATCGAACAGCGGGTCGCCGCAGAATGATGCGCCATGAGCTGGAGATCCTGCGCGCCGGGTCACAGGACGCCGACCCGCTATTGCTGATCCACGGGATCAACCCGATCAGTCCCAAGGCCGCGTTCCTTACCGGCCTCGCCCAGACCCGCCAGGTCATCGCGCCCTCGCATCCCGGCTTCGGCGCCTCGCCGCTGCCGCCCGATTTCGATACGATGTACGACCTCGTGAACCTCTACCTCGACGTGCTGGACAACCTGCCGATCGGAGACGTCGCTGTGGCCGGCTTCGGTTTCGGCGGTTGGATCGCGGCGGAGCTGGCCGTCGCCGGCCACCCCAGGCTCCAACACCTGATCCTGGTCGACCCCGTCGGCATCAAGATCGGCGGCCGTGACGACCGCGACATCGTCCACATGTTCAACACCGATCCGAACGAACTGAACCAGAAAAGCTGGCACGATCCGGCGAAGCGTCCACCCGGGATCTACGGCCTGGGTTGGCAGGCGACGATCAGCGACGACATGACCGACGCCGAGATGATCACCCTCGCCCGCAACTGGGACTCGCTGTGCCTGTTCGCCTGGCGCCCCCACATGTTCAACCCGCAACTGAAGCATTGGCTGCACCGCATAAGCGTCCCCACCCTGGTGCTGTGGGGCGACAACGACTGCATCGTCACCCCTGACTACGGACGTCACTATGCCGACCTGATCCCCGGCGCGGAATTTGAAACAATCCCCGAGGCCGGCCACCACCCGGAACTGGAGCAACCCGCCGCCTTCATCGCTCGTGTAGAACGGTTCCTGCAATGATCTACCTCATCCGCACCCAGGCCGGCCGCGTCCCGCCGCTGGAAATCAAGATGGTCCGTCAAACCCCCGCCATCGTGCCGGAAAGCGCCGGGCGGGTGGATTTTTTCTGCCTCGGCGACCCCGAGACCGCGAAAGCCGCCGGCTGGACGGTCGTTCCAGTCCACGATGGCTGGTACGCCGACGACACCACCGGCGGGATGGCGATCTGGGGACAGGGGATGTTCTGGGAGGTGCGCGACACCCCGTTCACAGTGGTGCAGGCCTGCGGACCCGAATCCTGGCCGCCAGGACAGCAGCAAGACCGGGACGCCGAGGTGAATGTCCGGCAGGCGATTTTCCGCGGTTAGAGCATGATCACGCTGAGCGGAACGTTCAAAGCGTGTGAATCGTGCGATCAAACAAAGAGCTAGTGTAACCCTCCAAATCTCCTGGCCGGGGTACACCAAGCGTCGCTATTTCCACAGCAGCGAAGCCGCCAGCGCCACGCCGAGGAGTCCGGCCACCGCCTGCCAAAACCGAACCGGCGCGCGCTCATATAAAGTCGGCGCCCGTCGCACCGGCAACGGAGCATACGACGGCCCCGCTTCAAGCTCGCCCGCGAACTCAGCCATGTCCGAAAACCGCTCGGTCGGATCCAGCGCGATCGCGCGAACCAGCGTGGCCTGCAGCCAGGCCGGCAGATCGGGGCGTAAAGTGGCGATGTCCTTCGGCCGGTCCAGATGCGGAGGGCCGGTCGCGTCGGAATTGCCGTACGGAAACGTGCCGGTAAAGGTGCGAAACAGCGTAACCCCCAGGGCATAGATGTCGGTCGCTACATTGCCGGCTTCGCCCTTGAACATCTCGGGCGCCATGTAGGCCGTCGTGCCGGGAATGCCGTCGGGCGGAAAATCCTCCAGCCCGGGAAGCCGCACCGCGCCCAGATCAAGCAGCTTCAGCGACCCGCCACCCTCCAGCATCACATTGTCCGGCTTGAGGTCGCGGTGAATGATGCCGGCGCGGTGCAGCGCCGCCGCCGCCTGCGCAAGCCTGATCCCGATGGTGCGACCCTCCTCCAGGCCCACCGCCGGCGAGCGGCTAAGCCGCGTCTCCAGCAACTCCCCGGTATAGAGCGGCATGACGGTGTAGAGGCAGGTCTGCCGCCCGGGCGGCAATTCGATCACGTGCACCACCCGGGGACTGCTCACCCGCGTCCCGACCCAGGCTTCCCGGACAAAGGCCGCATGGTGGGTGGCAACCGCGGCGACCTGGGGTTTCGGAAACTTCAGCGCAAAGATGCCGCCATCCACCTCGTCGACCGCGCCGAACAGGCGGCTGTATCTGCCGTCGGACACCAGGACATTCAGCACGAACCCATCGACCGTGTCGCCGACCTGCGGCACGGGGATCAACGGCAGGCGTACGATGGCGCTGCCGACGTCCTCGGAGCGCGCTGTCGGCAGCCACACCACGTCCAGCACCAGGGCGGTGCAATTGTCGGTGCTGCCGGCGTCGAGCGCCGCCTCGACCAGGGTTCGGCTGGTGTCCTCGGGCGCCGATCGGACGCGCAGGATGTGGGCGATGCTGTCATCGACCAGCGATCCGTGCACCCCGTCGGTGCACAGCAGGAAGCGATCGTGCAGCGCCACCGGGTGACTGACGTACTCCAGGCGCAGTTCCGCCTCGATGCCCAGCGCGCGGGTGAGCACCGGTGATTTGCCGCGGTCCTCGCGCACATGGTCGGTCGTGAGGCGCAGCAGGCGATCGCCGCTCAGCCGGTACGCCCTGGTGTCGCCGACATGCAGCAGATGTGCGAGCCGGCCACGCAGCACCAGCGCGGTAAAGGTGCAGCCCATGCCGAGAAGGTTCGGGTCCTGCTTCCCCTGGGCATTGATCCAGGCGTTGAGGGCGTCGAGAATCCGCGCACCGGCCCGACGCACCTCCATGGTCTCCGGCACGTCCCAAAACCCGTCGAGAAAGCCGCGCACCGCGGTCTCCGCCGCTTCACGCCCACCTTTGGCGCTGCCGATACCGTCCGCGATGGCCGCCGCCACGTCCCGACGCTCCGCGGGAGGCCGGGAGCCAAGCACCGCGCCAACAAAATCCTCATTGCGTGGACGCGGACCGGTTACCGAACAGAAGCCGATACTTGCCCGCGGCGTTGCTGGGTCTCCGCTCATGCGGCTCACCTCGAAGCCGACGGTTCATCCAGGGAAAGCACGGGACGCTGCGCGCTTTCCCGCCGGAAGGCGACTTTTCACTGCGACAACTGACAGTGATCGTGTAGGAAGTAGCCGCCTGTGCTAGAGGCCACGATCACCGTCAGGTTACCGGAGTTACGGTCCAGCGTGTAATTGCCGCCATCCTTGGCGTCGTGCCAGGAGATCTCGGCATCGCTGACCCGGGCGGGATTGGAATCCACGGTCCCCCGGTCATAGTCGATGTTGATCTGCCAGGTCGCGCCACTGGCTGGATTGGTGCAGGTGATCGCCGGCGCGGGCAACTGGGGTCGCCCGTCGGTGGAAGCAGCCGCAACACACATCGTCAGGGCGGCGATCATCGCCACCAGGCGCCAGGTCAGGAACATGATCTCTCCGCCCAATAGCGCGATTTCCAAGTCCTTGCAAAGCCAAAGTCCTTGCAAAGCCAAAGTCCTCAGAAAGTATATCGCACGAATTGGCGGCGACCCGAATGGCGGGGTGCGACAGTCCGAGCGAAAAGGCAACTGCTTGCGTAATGTTTGGCCCGGGCGAGCGGGTTCCGAACCAGCGCCGCCGCACGCCGGACCGGCGAACCAAGTTCTCCAACATAGCACAATGATTATACCACCATTGATTAATTATTATGCAACGGCGCCGTTTTCATAGTCGTTGCACAGGCACAAAACCGAATCACCAGCAACCGACTCGCCCGTAAGATCCTCTATCGACGATAACAAGCAAAGTGTCACCGCACTTCGGCCTGGATAGAAATTCTCCTTTAATCATAATCCAAGGCGGCAGGCATATTCAACAGGTGGCGCGGGAGGTCTTTGCTGTTTTGCATGAGGCGCAGGCCGCCGCAACTTCCGTGGCATCTTCCTTGCGTAAAACCGCGTTGCTTTAGCGTCACTCGCGTTCAAGAGGGCAGCGGGCAAATCGGTTGCTGCCGTTTCGGCGGAAGACGCTGTTGGTCAGTCGACTACAACAGTGGAGGAAACCTGTGCTTGTACCCTCACCAAAATGGCTCGATACCGGCGACAATGCTTGGCAATTGGCAGCCGCGACATTTGTCGGGTTGCAAAGCATCCCCGGCCTCATGGTCCTGTACGGCGGCGTCGTCAAAAAGAAATGGGCGATCAACTCGGCATTCATGTCGATGTACGCGTTCGCCTCGGTTCTGATCGTCTGGGTCCTGTTCGACTACAATATGGCATTCGGGCCACAATGGTTCCCGTTCGTCGGCACGCCCATGCCCGCGGCTTCGGCCGCATTCACGCTTGGCCAGGCCACCATTCCCGCCGCCGCGTCCGGCATGCCTGAAATGGCCTTCCCGATGGCAACGCTGGTATTCTTCCAGTTCGTGTTCGCAGCAATCACCGTGATCATCCTCGCCGGCTCCGTGCTCGGACGCATGAGCTTCAGGGCATGGGCAATCTTCTGCCCGGTGTGGGTGACCCTGGTCTATACCGTGGGGGCTTTCAGCCTTTGGGGTGGCGGGTGGCTCGCCGGCATGGGGGTCGCCGACTTCTCAGGCGGCTACGTCATCCATCTGGCCGCCGCCTGTTCGGGCTTCACCGCTGCCGCCATGGTCGGCCCGCGTCTGCAACAGGACCGTGAACATTTCCCGCCCAACAGCCTGCTGGTCACACTGATCGGTGCCGGCATCCTCTGGCTTGGCTGGAATGGCTTCAACGGCGGTGACCCCTACTTCGCCAACGCCGACGCCGGGGCCGCGGTACTGAACACCAACACCGCCACCGCGATCGCCCTGCTGGTCTGGACCCTGCTCGACAAGATGGCCTACGGCAAACCCTCTATCATCGGCGCCGTCAACGGCATGATCGCCGGCCTGGTCGCGATCACGCCGGCAGCCGGTTACGTGACCGGTTGGGGCGCCATGATCATCGGCGTCTGCGCCGGCATCATCCCCTGGATGAGCATGAACTGGCTGCAAAAGACCAGGTTCATGATGAAGGTGGACGACACGCTCAGCGTGTTCTCAACCCACGGCGTGGCCGGCCTGATGGGTGGACTGCTGACCGGAGTCCTCGCCTCGCCCGACATGCTGGAATATATCGGCACCGACAAGGATGCCCCCGGTGTCAGTATCACAGGCCTGATCTACGGCAATCCGCAGCAGGTCCTGCTGCAGTTCTACGGTGCGGCCTTCATCATCGTCTACAACGTTATTGCAACGTTCATCATCCTCAAGGTGATCTCGTTCATCACGCCGCTGCGCATGGATGAGGCAACGCTGATGGTGGGCGATGACGCCATCCACGGTGAGACCGCATACGCAATCGGCGTCGAAGGCGAATAGAGCATGATCACGCTGAGCGGCCAGCGTTTCGTTGGCGTCAATCAAGCTGACGAAACGCGAGGGGAACGTTCGTCGTCCGCAGGACGCGCTGTTCGCACGAAGCGTGTGAATCATACGATCAAACAAGGGATTAGAGCATTTTCAGCTGTACAGTCAGGCTGAAAATGCTCTAACCAGCCAGACTTCCACGGACTGCCTCGCGTTCGGCGGTCCTGCGTCGGGGCGGGCAATTTGTCCGCCCCGCAACGTTCGCCGGCCCGACGGAAAAAGCCGGCCCGCGGCCGCAGGCCGGTTTGGTCGGGCACAGGCGAGCCATGCCCATAGATGGTACCCAAGCTGCTTTTCGATGTTGATGCAATCGAGCGATGTATAGGGTCGTTGCCTTCCGTTGTGCTCCAAGTGGAACGGATCGAGCGGCGATTCCAGCGTCAGCCAGGCATTGGGTGCCGTCCCGGGCGTCGGGCCTGGTTGTCGACCGGGTTCGTCCCGGGATATCCCGCGATGATCTCAAGATGGTCGCTGAACCTGTGCCTCTTCTGCCACAGCAATAGCGATCTTCACTCCGGCAGGCACGGCCCCGCCCGGCAAACGCGTCACTACGATCCCTCCCCCAGGAAATGCAGGATGTGCCAGGTAAACTGGCCGGGGTCCTGCAGGAACGAGAAATGACTGGTCTCGGGCAGGATAAGCAGGCCCGCACCCGGAATGGTGGCCGCGATCTGTTCGGTGTGCGCCCGCTTGATCGCCTCGTCATGATCGCCATCCACCACAAGCACCGGCGTCGTGATCCCGGCAAGCTGTTTCGCCGTCCAGTTCGGCTGGGTCGCCCACATCTTGCTGATGGCATCGACAAACGCGTCGTATCCGTGCGGCGTGGCCGACAGCGCAACGTATTCGTGGCCGGCCCGCGCGATGAACGCCGCGAACGTCGGGTTCTTTTCCACCCCGTCCACCACGCCCGAGGGGTCGGTATTCGCCGCGAAGGCAAACACCCTGGACACCCGGTCGGGATAGCGGATGGCGAGATCGATCCCCAGGATGCCGCCGTCACTCCAACCGACGACCGCCGCCCGTTTGATCTTCAGGAAGTCAAGCAGCGCGACCACGTCGTCGGCCATCAGGTCGTAGCCATATGGCCGGTCGTCACGCGTGCTGCGGCCGTGGCCTCGGCTGTCCATCACGATCACCTGGCAATGCCGCGCCACCTCCGGCACCTGAAGCCCCCAGTAATTGGCGTTGGCCAGTCCGCCATGCAGAAAGACCACGGGCTCGCCCTGGCCGAACACGGCGTACCACAGCTTGATGCCGTTCACCGGCGCGTAGCCGCTGCGCTCGGCGTGCGGCAGCTTGGGCGTTGGCGGCAGCTCAAGCCAGAGCGGCTGCTTTGCCCGGGCGCCGTGGGTCAGCAGCAGCGGCATCAAGGATAACGTCAGGCGACGGGATAGCATGTTGCCTCCTATAGTAGATCCGCGACCGCGTTCCAGTATCGCCGGATGGCAGCAATATGATCGGACAGCGATCGGCCGTCGATGCGGCGCAGGTGGCCGCGGCCAGAGTAGGTCGCCAGGGTCAGATCGGTGACGCCACAGGATTTCCAGAAGCGGACCGTGTCGCGCCAGTCGTTTTCGGTTCCGATGCCGGCGGTCACCCGCGTGTCGATGCCGATACTGGCTGGGTCTCGATGTTCCGCTTCAGCATAGGCTCGTGGTTTGCCGAACGCCTGTCTGGCCGCATCGCCCGGCCCGAAGGACATCGGCATCCAGCCGTCGCCCGATTTGACGACCCGGCGGATGGTGACGTCGGCGTGGCCGCCGAACCAGATCGGGATCGAGCGCCTGGCCGGAAGTGGATTGATGCCGGCATCGTCAATGGTGTGGTATTTGCCGTGGAAGGTGACGTGCGGGTTGGCCCACAGCGCCTTCATGACCTCGACTTGCTCCGCCGAACGGCGGCCTCGGTTGTGGAAGTCCTCGTTGAGGCCGACGAATTCGACCGGGTTCCAGCCGACCCCGATGCCAAGGCGAAAGCGGCCCCCGCATAGCACGTCGAGGCAGGCGGCCTGCTTCGCGACAAGCACGGTCTGGCGTTGAGCCAGGATCAGCACCTGGGTGGAGAACGCGATCTTGTTGGTGCAGCCGGCGAGGAAGCCGAACACGGTGAACGGGTCCTGGAACAGGTCGGCCGATGTATTGCGGTCGCCCCAGTCGGGCCTCGTTGCGATGTTTACCCCAAGAACGTGGTCGGGGACGGACAGGTCATGGTAGCCGATGTCCTCGGCGGCCTGCGCGAACTCCCGGATGGCGCTGGGGTCGCCGCCGATAGCGGTATCGATCACCGGGAGTGCCACGCCGAGTTTCATGTTGATTCGCTTCATGCTTGCCGTGGAGGTGACCATATCATTTGTATCGATTGCGGCCCACGATATCGCTCAGCCTGAAGTAGTCGAGGTCGTAATCATATTGCCAGAGCAAGAACGTCTCTCGCCGCTCGCCGAGCATATCAGTGTAGACAATATGTCCGTCTATCCAGACGAAACAGGTGCCACCCTGTATGTCGCGCAGTTCCGTTTTCGTAAGCGCCCGACCAACCTTGATCTCAATCGGGCCAAGCCGCTCGCCTGGAGGCACATAGGGATTGCCCCAGTGCATACGCATGCGGCCAACGCTTTGGCGTGGCACAGCTTCGATTTGGATAAATTGGTCATCCTCGCTTTGAACGGGAGGCGCGTCACGACTTACCGCGCAGGTGAGAATCGTTTTCACGACGATTGCGGGGCTTCGCCCGTAATTCTCAAGGCCAAAGTCGACCGGTGGGAAATCGGACCCTGGGCTGGTGGCGAATCCGAGAAAGAATCTTGGCATGACGGGCAGAAGAAGCGGGCGTTCCAACTGTTCGACAATGTCAATCTGACGCTGCGCCACGCTGACCTGCATCCTACTAATGCTCGCCTGCCGGCGAAAAATTTGCGTTTGATATGCAAGAATTACCAAGGTGAAGACGCCCACGATGAGAGGCGTGTAGTCGTTACCTGGGAAGGGCTTGATCTGCTCCCGATCTTTAGTTTCGAGAGGCTGCCGCACCGCTGGAACGGCATCGCGCGTTGGCGAACCGAACCAAAGCGCAGCCTGTAATCCCATGTCAGCCGCTAGCATCGCGATGAGCATCACGTAGGCAGCAATTTTGACGCTGTCCCTCACTAAGAGCAC
>JAQGHW010000361.1 GCA_028291505.1 Rhodopila sp.
CGTTGTTTGGTACCCTTGTCGCGGAAACCATCTTGGCCAGCGTTCATGTGCGAGCGCATCGACAGGCCGGACATATGGACGCAACGATCTGATCAAAACGCTGCAAAACACCTTGCGGGGAGGGGGCCGTCCACATATGAGTTGCTCCGCGCTAGAATGATGCCACTAGACTAAAGATTCCACCGAGAGTAAAGTAGAGCGACAAAATCGGCACCCGATCAGATCGCGATCTTGCGGACCTCAATCCGGCTGACAGCAGCCTGCACCGAAATCTCGAAATGGTCGGCCTGGGTGACCTCAAGGATGTTTCGGGGGCGATGGGCCACCACACTGATGCCTCCAACATGACGAATGCTGTCGTAGATGATTCCAGCCCTGCTAGACGCCCGAACCGTCTCGCCGAGGACCTGGGAGGTAGCAAAGCTGACGGGGTCATAGACATCCCGTCGCGCCGCCTGCTCGTCCCGGATGTCGAGGTAGAACCCCTCGAGTACTGCGGTGTACTGGCGATATTTACGCTGGACGCTGACGACACCGCGGGCAACCGCCTCACGGCGCAGGTGGTGGGCAACTTCGGCCACGGCCGTACTCAGAGCCGCAGCAGCGTACCAAGCCCCAAGGTCGGCGTTGTTGAAGCGCATACCGCCAGGTGCCACGTGCAGAAAGGACGCCATGACGATGCTGGCGTTCGGGCGTCCATAGACCCACTCTGCCCGCGGCAGCCGATTAATGCGTTGAGCCACCAGGCGGTCGTTGGTCCAGCCAGCCAGTTCCATCACCGGCTCAAGATCCGCGGCAGTGGCCACCGTATCGAACAAGCCGATCGGCGGAAATTGGGAGGGGATCAGGCGATGGGTCGGTGCAGGCGCGGTCGCATAGACGTCACTCAAGAGAATACGATGTCCGCGTCGGTATAGCGTCGGAAGCCAACGTCGATTTCGTTGGGGGGCATATAGTGACCGCCGCGGGCCGCATCCAGGAAACGCCGGACGGTCAGCAGGCCGTCCTGGGAGCCACAGGTTACGAGATCCATTGGAGGCTTGCCGCCGAACACAGTCGCCGCATGCGGCCCGCGCAACCAGGCGATACCCTCCTGCTCGCTGCCGTGGAGCACGCCCAACGCATGATGGATGCCAAGGACGGTCGAGATTCGTGTCAGCACATCGACGTCCAGGGTGACGTCACGATGCTCTCGGACCATCTTGACCCAGTTCTGATAGGTCGAGCGCGATGGCAGGCCCAGAATGAGGCGGCGCTGTTCCTCGGTCAGTCCCCAGAGATCAGCGATCGCGAGGACGGTGCGCAAACCTGGCGCACTCAGGCGGCGCCGGTTGGCGGGGGCGAAGCGCTCCGAATCCAGACGCCGCGGTCCCGGTTCAACCTCGGTCTTCGCTGTGATCGCCGTCTGTCGCATGGCTTTGGCCTCCTGAGTAGCTATGGACATAGTCCAAATCTGGACGTTGTCAATGCCAGCCGCATCGGTCTCGGGTCAGAACCTGTGCCCATCCTATCCGATTGGGGTTAGGCATTGCCGAAGCGCGGCGTCTTTTGCGTTTCGGCATAGGTTCCGGACCGGCCATTTTGAGAAGCTCGTGGTGTCGGTGCACGGATCGGATGTTTGGCGGCGGAGCTAGTACCTATCGTCATTGATTTTGCGTCTGCGGTCTGAATCGATGTTTCCGGCCGCACCGGAGATACGTCGTGACCGCGCAACAAAAGACCCGATGCAAGTTCATCGTTCGGCTCAGCGAAGAGGAGCGTGAGCGGCTGAATATGCTGATCCAGACCGGCAAACACCGAACGCGCCAGTTGCTCAAGGCGCGTGTCTTGTTGAAGGCCGACGCATCCGACGCCGGCGCGGGCTGGAACGATAGCCAGATCGCGGTCGCTCTGGACACCAGCATCGACACGGTCAGCCGGACGCGCCGGACACTGGTGGAGGAAGGACTGGATGCCGCCCTGACGCGCCGACATTCACCCGCCTCGGCCAGAAAGCGCATCTTCGATGGGGCGGCTGAGGCCAGGCTGATCGCGCTCGCCTGTTCCCCACCGCCGAAAGGGCGCGCGCGCTGGACACTGCAACTGCTGGAATCGGCTGTTGTTGAACTGAACATTGTTGATCGCGCCAGCGACAACACGATCAGCCGGACGCTAAAAAAACACGCTTAAGCGTCACCTCCAGAAGCAATGGGTCATCCCGCCGGAGGCCAACGCCGGCTTCGTAGCGGGCATGGAAGATGTGCTGGAGGTCTATCAGCGGCCGCATGATCCCGCCCGTCCCGTGGTGTGCCTGGACGAGACGTCAAAGCAACTGATCAGCGAGACGCGGGTGCCGATCCCGGCAAAGCCGGGGCGTCCCGCCCGGCACGACTACGAGTACGCGCGCAATGGCACCGCCAACCTGTTCATGCTGTTTGCCCCGCTCGAAGGCTGGCGGCAGGTGAAGGTTACCGACCACCATGCCGCCGTGGATTATGCCCGCGTCCTCAAGGACCTGGCTGACACGCACTTCCCCGCGGCACGACAGATCGTGCTGGTGCAGGATAACCTCAGTACCCATCAGCCGGCTTCGCTTTATCAGGCCTTTCCCGCCGCCGAGGCTCGCCGCCTGGTTGAGCGATTCGAATGGCACTACACCCCCAAGCACGGCAGTTGATTGGACATGGCCGAACCCGAGATCAGCGTGCTGTCACGCCAGTGCCTCGACAGGCGCATCCCCGACAAGCAGGCGCTGATTGACGAAGTCGCTGCCTGGCAGGCAAGCCGCAACAAACGTCACATCAAGGCTGACTGGCAGTTCACCAACGCTGACACACGTGTCAAACTCAAAAGACTATACTCAGCAATATGAACGACTCGGGGTACTGGTACCCGATCGCAGAGAAGCGTGAGTCATGATTCGTAGCCGGGATGAAGATCATGGCCGGAACTAACGAAACGGCCTTCTGCTACACGTGAGACCGTCCAGAACCTCGGGGGTCAGGCTGCTCGCCGAAACGGACGCCGGGCCCAGCGCTCGGCAACGGCATGGTCCCGGTCGAGCGTGCCGTTCGTGA
>JAQGHW010000339.1 GCA_028291505.1 Rhodopila sp.
AGCGGATCGAGCAGACCATCTCGGAGGATAGCCCGACACCGTTTATCGTCACGGGCAACGGCGGGTATCACAACCTTCATGCGGTTCATTCCGCGGTGGGTGACAAGGCGACCGATACCGGCGCGGAGCTGAAATATGCCGCTTGTAAATCGTGGGGCTTCCTGATGCTGACTATCGACAAGGACACCATTTCCGGCGTGGGCACTGAAATCACCCGCAACGGTGTCGTGAGCCAGGGCGACACGTTCAGCTACACGGCCAAGCCGATCCATCTGGCTGATCCGAAGTCGGTGCCGACGCTTTAGGCCCCGCGATATAGGAAAACCAGAAAGCCGCATCGTCCCTGGGGGGATAACGTCCGGGGACAATGCGGGCGACACTCTGGGCTTAGCCTTGCGGGCTTACCGCTCTGTGTTGCTCTGGCGCGGCGGTTCCTGCAGATGCAGGGGGGACACTGACGACCGGTTGCGGTCAGGCCACGGTCTCTTTCTGTGATGGCCGGATCAGCACCTCAGCTGAAATGCCCAGACGATCGTGCAGGCGCCTGATCATGCCGATCGACAAATTACGCTTGCGGTTCAAGACCTCGGCGACACGGGTTCGCGTTCCGATAAGCGGTTCAAGGTCTTTGCGAGAAAGGCCCTGCTGCTCCATGCGGAATTTAATCGCCTCGACAGGGTCGGGCGGCTCCAAAATGTTCAGCCTCGTAGGCGTCGATCAGCGTCGCCAGCACGTCGAGCCGGTCACCTTCCGGCGTGCTGTTCGCTGCCCCCCAGAGATGGGCGACATCGGAGAGGGCATTCTCGTAATCGTCCGTCGTACGAATTGGCTTCAATTCATTCGTCATGTTCCACCTCCCTCGCGTTGATCCGGTCGTAGTCCTTGTGAGTGCCGATCCATTTGATCCAGACGATGCTCTAGCCGCGACCCTATCCGAAAATACAAATAGTATCGCATAGACCCCCCAAACTTTATTCAATATATAGAGTAGGGGGCGCACGACTCTTCTCTTGCGACGCCATAACAATAAATCTGCAGGGTCGAAGGATGGTTGGGACCTGCTGGCGATCCATCTCGCGAAATCGATGATGACGCCAGCTGCGATAAAACCAACCGCAACGTCTGTACTCGCTGACAGCCCGGCTAAACCGAGCATTATGATGGTTATGTACGCCCGATAGACTAGTACCACTTATTCTGCGCTCTCTGTTGGTCCGGCAATTTCGAGCTTGCAGCTCACACTGCTCTGCGCGGACCTGCTGCGTACGGTGCAGCATCAAGGGCGAATGTGCATTCAGGAGGGAAGATGGATACGCCCTCCCCCGGTCGCGTCCGAGGGAGGGCCATCACGATGAACGAAAAATCAGCGCTTGCTGAACTGGAAGCTGCGGCGGGCCTTCGCCTTGCCGTACTTCTTGCGTTCCACCGCGCGCGAGTCACGCGTCAGGAACCCGGCCACCTTCAGGATGCTCCGCAGATCCGGCTCGTAGTAAGTCAGCGCCCGGCTGATCCCATGCCGAACCGCGCCGGCCTGGCCGGACAGCCCGCCACCACTGACGGTGCAGAACACGTCGAACTGGTTATACCGATCGGCCACCAGGAACGGTTGCGTCAACAGCATCCGCAGCACCGGCCGCGCGAAATACTGCACGACCTTCTTGCCGTTCACCATGATCTCGCCCTTGCCGGGCTTGATCCACACGCGAGCGGTGGATTCCTTGCGGCGGCCGGTGGCGTAGGAGCGGCCCAGTTCGTCGCGCTTCGGTTCCCGCTTCGGCTGCGTGGAAACCAGCACGGGGACCGGCTCGCCGGTGATTTCGGCTTCGGCTTCAGCGGCGGCCTGGCGGGCGGCGAGCGCCTCTTTCAGGTCGGCGAGGGCGCCAACAGTTTGATTTCCTGACATCTGGATCAGCCCCTCTTGTTCTTCGGGTTCATCGCGGCGACGTCCAGAGTGTGCGGCTGCTGGCCGTCATGCGGATGTTCCGGACCGCCATAGACATGCAGGTGCTTCATCTGCTGCCGTTGCAGCGGACCGCGGGTGATCATGCGCTCCACCGCTTTTTCCAGCACCCGCTCGGGGTGCTTCGATTCAAGGCGCTGGCGGATGGAGCGGCCTTTGATGCCGCCGGCATAACCGGTGTGGTAGTAGAATATCGACTGTTCCGCCTTGTTGCCGGTGACGCGCACCTTGGCGGCGTTCACCACCACGACGTTGTCGCCGCAATCGACATGCGGGGTGAACTGCGGCTTGTGCTTGCCGCGCAACCGGTTGGCGATAATGACGGCGAGGCGGCCGAGGACGATGCCTTCGGCATCGATCAGCACCCAGCCTTTCGTCACCTCCGACGGTTTGATGGAGAGTGTGCTTTTGAGCATGGTCTTTATTGGCGTCCGTGGTTCAGAAGGCGCGGGTTATGGCGGTGCGACCTTGGATGGTCAAGGCTTTTTCCATTGTGGTAACATGATACCACAGTCCGTGAGATCGTGTCCGACCACCTGGTGTGAAAAGCTACTCATCAGTTGACAAACCATGCCGCGACGGTATCGGATGTCCGCACAGCATGATCGAAGGAGCACCCATGTCCCAGGCGACCGAAACCCAGCGCGCACCGGTGCCCAAAGAGGTGGAGGTCGTGATCGTCGGCGCCGGGTTCGGCGGCATGTATATGCTGCATCGCCTGCGCGGCCTGGGGCTGTCCGCCATCGTGTTCGACGTGGCCAGCGGGGTCGGCGGCACCTGGTACTGGAACCGCTACCCGGGCGCCCGCTGCGACGTGGAAAGCATGCAGTATTCGTACTCGTTCTCCGAGGCGTTGCAGCAGGAATGGCAGTGGAGCGAGGTGTTTGCCGGCCAGCCGGAGATCCTCCGCTATGCCAATCATGTCGCCGATCGGCTCGACCTGCGCCGCGACATGCGGTTTGAAACCCGCGTCACCGGCGCAGTCTTCAACGAGGCAACACATCGCTGGACGGTGCGGACGGAGCGCGGCGATGTGGTGTCCGCGAAATACTGCGTGATGGCGACTGGTTGCCTGTCGGCGGCGCGGATGCCGGATTTTCCCGGATTGGACAGCTTCAGGGGCAAGACCTACCACACCGGCCAATGGCCGCACGAAGGGGTCGATTTTTCCGGGCTGCGGGTGGGCGTGGTCGGAACCGGGTCGTCTGCGATCCAGTCGATCCCGGTCATCGCGGCGCAGGCCGAGCATGTCACTGTGTTCCAGCGGACACCGAACTTCAGCATTCCGTCGCGCAATGGGCCGATGCCGGACGCCTATGCGCAATCCTGGAAGGACGTCTATCCCGCGAAACGGGCCGAGGCTCGGATGACGCGGAACGGGGTCCTGGCCAACCCGAACGACATGTCCGCCATCGAGACGCCGGAAGCGGAACGGCTCGCGGTGTATGAGAAGCGCTGGGCGAGCGGCGGCACGACCTTCATGGCGGCGTTCAACGACCTGATCTTCAGCAAGCCGTCGAACGATACGGCATCCGAGTTCGTTCGTTCCAAGATACGGGCTATGGTGCGGGATCCGGTAAAGGCGGAACTGCTGGCACCCACCAGCCATCCGATCGGGACGAAACGTATCTGTGTCGATACGGACTACTACCTGACCTACAACCGGCCGGACGTCGATCTTGTCGATGTGCGCGATGCGCCGATCGAAGCGGTGACACCGGACGGTTTGCTGGTCGGGGGCAAGCAATACGCATTCGACGCGATCGTCTTTGCCACCGGATTCGACGCTATGACCGGGGCGCTGACCCGGATGGGCATCGTCGGCCGGGACGGCGAAACGCTGGCCGACAAGTGGGAGGCCGGGCCGCGCACCTATCTGGGTCTGATGACCGCTGGGTTCCCGAACATGTTCATGATCACCGGCCCCGGCAGTCCGTCGGTGCTGAGCAACATGATTGTGTCGATCGAGCAACACGTGGACTGGATCAGCGACTGCCTGGGCCACCTGACCAATCGCCAATTGGACCGTATCGAGCCGTTCGGCCGCGAGCCCGGCGGCAAAATCCCAGCCGCCGCGGCGAGGCTTGCCACGCTC
>JAQGHW010000355.1 GCA_028291505.1 Rhodopila sp.
AACGGGTCGTGCAGCGCGGCGGTCATCATGTCGATCATGGCGCTGTCGCCCATCCGCGCACCCCAGCGCATGCCGGAGGCCAGGTAGCCGGCGCGGCTCATGTTTTCGGCGCCACCGGCTACTGCGATGTCAGCATCTCCGAGGGTCACGGCCTGGGCGGCGGAAACGATCGCTTGCAGGCCGGAGCCGCAGAGGCGGTTCAGGGTCAACGCCGGGGCATCCTGGGTGATGCCGGCGTTCACCGCGGCGACGCGGGACAGGTACATGTCCTTGGCCTCGGTATGGACGACGTTGCCGAACACGACGTGCTGGACTTCGTCGCCGGCGACGTTGGCGCGGGCCAGGGCTTCACGGGCGACCTGGGCGCCTAGTTCAGTCGGGGGAAGGTCCTTCAGGCTGCCGCCGAAGTCGCCGATGGCGGTGCGAACGCCGGAGACGATGTAAACCTCGCGTTGCATGTTGGTGGCCTTTGGTTGGTGTTCCGATCGGTGAATCGCATGCGGTGCGGGCAGACGCAAGGCGGCCGGCATCCCGGGGTTGTTTGGGGCGCCAAGTGGTGCGTGATCGTTTCACAGGATCTTGATTTCGGAAGTCTTGTGAAATATTTAAACCATGGATGCGCGGCGTGGCGATGGCTTGAACCTCGTGGTATTTGCGTTGGCAACTGACAGGCGAGAAATGGTCGAGTATCCGAAATATGCCACAACGGTGATCGGCGCATACAGCGTGCCGGATTGGTATGAGGCCCTGGATCGCCTGGTCGCGGTCGGCCAGCTATCGATGGGTTCGATGGCGGACGCGCAATACCGCGCGGGCGAGGCGGCGATTCATGATCAGGAGCTTGCCGGGATCGACGTGATCACGGGCGGCGAGATGCATCGGAGAACGCATAACCGTCACTCGCCGCCGAACGCGATGCTGAACCATTTCTGGCAGAAAATCCCGGCTTTTCAAGGGAGTACCCGGCCGAAGCCGATCACGCCGCACGATCCGGATGTGTTTCACCCGGCGGCCACCTGCCGGGACCGCATCGCCGACACCATCGATCTGGGTCTGGTCGACGAATTCAATATGGTCTCGGCACTCACGCGCAAGCCGGTCAAGATCACCATGACCGGGCCGCACATGCTGGCCAAGGTAGCGTATGACGAGTATTATGGTGACTTGTCCAGAATGACAATGGACCTGGGTAAGCTGCTGCGACAGAACTTCAAGCTGCTTGCCGCTGCCGGCTGCAAGCACATCCAGATCGATGAGCCGCTGTTCACCATGGCCGACGAGCAGGAGGTCGACGTCGCGGTGGAGGCGATCAACCTGGCGATCGGGGATCTGCCGGGCGACATTCATGTCTCCATGCATATCTGCCAGGGTAATTACGCTGTCGGCAAGGAATACGATGCGCAGATCGGGCATCGTTACTTCGACATAGGGCGATACAAGGCGGACAAGATCTGCCGGATCGAATGTTCGTCCTGTCTGGTCGAATATGACATGGCGCACCACTATGAGGGCCTGCTCGGCAACAAGCAGTTGGGCGTTGGTGCGGTCGACGTGCAGGATCCCAAGGTTGAAAGCGGCGAGGTGGTGGCGGAGCGCATCCGCGCGCTGCGATGGCTGGCACCGGAACAAACGATCGTTACCAGTTCATGTGGTTTCAATCATTTGCCGAGGCGGACGGCGATGGGCAAGCTGCTGGCGATGGTCGCTGCCAAGCGGATATTAGAGCATGATCACGCTGAGCGGAACGTTCAAAGCGTGTGAATCATGCGATCAAACAAAGAGCTAGAGCATATGCAGCCTGCATGTGCTCTAGCCGGGTAGATGGGACAGCGGGATGGCCGTTCGCCTGGTACGGGGCGTCGCGAGGATGCAACGGTGAGTCGGCCTGAGGAGACTCCCGTGGCGGGTTCTCGCGAGGCGGGGCCTGAGGGTGGCCAAGATCCAATCGTTTCTACGTTGCAAGAAAGTGAGGAGCTGCTGGCGCTCGCCCAGGAGGCGGGAGGATTCGGGATCTATGAATGGCAGGTGCAAACGGGCAGTGTGCGGCTTTCGCCAAAGCTTCGCCTACTGTATGGCCTGACCGATTTTGATGGCCGGTACGAGACCTGGCTTGGGCGGGTTTTTCGCGAAGACGTCTTACGCCTGAAGAACGAGCGTCAAGACGCTTTCGACGCCGGTCTTACCCGGGTCGTCGAGGAGTTTCGCTTCATCAGGGCAGACGACGATGTCCTGCGCTGGATGGAACGGCGCAGCATCATTTTCTATGACAGCGCGGGACTCCCCGAACGGCTGGTTGGCGTAAGCATCGACGTTACGGAACGGAAGCGGGCGATCGTGCAGCTTCATGCGTTCGCGGAGACCCTGGAAGAGAGCGTCAAAGCGCGCACGCGGGAGCTGGAAGCCGAGAACGAGGCTCGGAGGAGGGCGGAGGAGTCGTTGCGCCAGGCGCAGAAGATGGAAGCGGTTGGCCAGTTGACCGGGGGCGTGGCGCATGACTTCAACAACTTGTTGACGGTGGTCCAGGGCGGGCTGGAGATCATCGAACGGCAGCTGCCTCAGTTGCCTGCGTCGCCGGCGGTGCTGCGCATCGGCCGAGCGCGGGAGATGGCGTTGAAGGGGGTCAATCGTGCGGCGCTGCTGACGCAGCGGCTGCTGGCCTTTTCGCGGCAACAGCCATTGCTGCCTCAATCGGTGGATGCGAACAAACTGGTAAGCGGAATCGCCGACTTGTTGCGGCGGACGATCGGTGAGGCGGTATCGCTTGAAACAGTGGTGGCCGGCGCGCTTTGGAGCACGCACGTGGATCCCAATCAGCTTGAGAATGCACTGGTCAATCTCGCGGTGAATGCGCGCGACGCGATGCCGAACGGTGGCAAGCTGACGATCGAGACGGAAAACTGCTATCTCGACGATGGGTACGTCGGGACTTTGGCGGAGCCGGTCGTGGCGGGCCAATACGTCATGATCGCGGTCGCGGATTCTGGCGTGGGCATGAACAAGGACACGGTGCAGCGGGCATTCGAGCCTTTCTTCACCACGAAGGACGTTGGCAAGGGGACCGGTCTGGGGCTCAGCCAGGTCTATGGTTTTGTCCGGCAGTCGGCGGGTCATGTCCGCATTTACAGCGAAATCGGCGAAGGGACCGCGGTGAAGATCTATCTGCCGCGTTATTTCGGAGCCGACCAGAAATCCGAAGTTTCCGTTGCGGCGCGCATTTCGCCGCGCGCCATTGGCAGCGAGTGCATTCTGGTGGTGGAGGATGATGAGGCCTTGCGCACCTACACCACGGAGATCCTGAGCGAACTGGGATATTGGGTGCTGCCGGCCCGGCATGGACCGGAGGCCATCCGGTTGCTGGAAGGCCCGCAGAGGGTGGATCTGCTATTCACCGACATCGTGATGCCGGGCGGGATGAACGGCCGCAAGCTTGCCGATGAGGCGATATTGCGCAGGCCTGGCCTGAAGGTTTTGTTCACCACCGGGTACACCCGCAATGCGATCGTCCATCATGGCCGACTTGACCCGGGGGTGCAGTTGATCGGCAAGCCTTACTCGATGGATGCGCTGGCGACGAAGGTGCGGATCATCCTCGACGACGCCGGCGGGTAATTCATTGCAACGGACGGGCGAAGCTGAGCTGGTGCCCATCCGGGTCGGTCAGGTGGAAGTACCGCTCGCCCCAGGGGGCGTCGCGCGGAGTGGTTTCCGGCTGGATGCTGTTTTCGATCGCCCGGGCGTGCAGGGCGTCGACGTCTGACACATAAAAAATGACCCGGCCCCACCACTGCCAGGTCTGTTCCGCGGGTTGGGCGATGAGGTTCAAATAGCCGGAACCGGCGCGGAAGCTCGTGAAGGTTGCGGCTTCTCCGCCATTAATCGGCTCGAAACCGAGCGAGGTGTAGAAACGGACGGCGCGGGCCATATCATGGGTGGCGAGGGTGATCGCACTGATGCCTTCGATCATTGGGGTGATGTGATTCCTGGGGCCGTGAGAGGGAGTTTAGACCATGACAGCCACGCTTGCCGAGAAGAACTGCACGCCGTGCCGTGGCGGTATTCCGCCGCTGACGCCGGAGGAGGCGGAAGGATACCACGTTCAGGCGCCGGAATGGGCGCTGCGGGACGAGATCACCAGGATTGAACGGACCTACCGGTTCAAGAACTTTGCCGGGGCTTTTGCGTTTGTGCGGAAGGCGGCGGAACTGGCCGAGGCGGAGGCTCATCATCCGGACATCAGTTTCGGCTGGGGGTACGCGACGGTGTCGTTGCGGACAAAGAAGATCAAGGGACTGCACGAGAACGACTTCATCATGGCGGTGAAGCTTGACCGGATCGCCGCGGACGACCTTTGAGGAGATCGTTGCGCGGGGGAACCAGCTTGCCCAGGGTATTCGTTGAGGTTGAGGGTTATAGCGTCGCGCCGCCGTCGATCGCTACTTCGGCGCCGGTGATGTAGCCGCTTTCCTCCGACAGCAGGAACAGTACCAGGTTCGCCACCTCCTGCGCGGTGCCCATCCGCTTCATCGGCACGGCCTGCAATCGCCGCTGGTTTTGTTCCGGCGTGCGGACGTTCAGCATCTCGGTATCGATCGGGCCGGGATGGATTGAGTTGACCCGTATCTTGCGGGGGGCGAGATCGACGGCGGCTGCCTTGGTCATTCCACGCAGTGCCCATTTCGTTGCGCTGTACGCGATCGCTCCGGGTGATCCCCGCAGCCCGGCGACGGAGGAGATGTTGACGATCGATCCGCCGCCGGATTTCTCCATCAGCGGGACGACTGCTTTCATGCCGAGGAAGCAACCAAGCTGATTGACGCGCATGTGCCTCTCGAACAGTTCGGTATCAGTATCCATCAGGGTGTTTGGCTGATAGATGCCGGCGTTGTTGACCAGGCCGTGCAGGCCGCCGCCCAGGATGGTTGCGGCATCCGTTGCTTTGGCCCAATCATTTTCGCGGGTGACGTCCTGGCGCACGAAGACCGCGGCGTTTCCCAGTTCTGCGGCCAGTCGTTGACCTTCGGCCTCAAGAACATCTCCGATGACGACTTTGGCCCCTTCGGCGACGAACAGGCGCGCTTCGGCGGCGCCTTGTCCCCGTGCGCCGCCGCTTATCAGTATGATCTTGCCGGACAGGCGGTTCATTTTTGTGCGCTCCTTGGCGGTTTCAGCCGGCGATCGGGGAGAGATTTTCCTGGGCGCGGACTTCGTTGATGATCTGCAGCACGCGCTGTGGGTAGGGGCGGTACTGGACGCCGAATTCCTCGACCAGGCGGCGGTTGTCGATGAGGTAGTTGCCGGATTGGGCCTTGCCGCCGGTTTCGTTCTCGAAGTTGATCTGCGCATCGGGCAGGTAGCCGCGGACGATGTCCGCCAGGTCGCCCAGGCTGATGGCGGTGCCGCCGGAGTTGTAGATGCTGTGGCGTGGCTTGTCGGCCAGCAGGACGCGGGTGAAAACTTCGGCGATGTCGTCGACATGGACCGGGCAGCGCATGGCGTCCTTGTGCGGGAACGACACCGGTTTGCCGCGCGCCGGCTGGGTGATGCAGTTGACGTGGTCGACGGAGCCCCGGACCTTGTCGGGGCCGGTGACGTTCGCGGGACGGATGCCGGTGATGGTCATTCCGTGCTTCTGGTTGTAGTCGGCCGCCTGGAATTCGTTGAATATCTTGTGCACGGCGTACTGGTTGGTGCCGTGGCGGAAATCGTCCTCGGTGATCATGCGGTCGCCGTAGTGGCTTTGCATGCCGTTGACGGCGAGGGAGCTGGCATAGACCACGCGGTTGACGCCGCAAATCCTGGCGGCTTCGAAACAGTTGTCCATGCCAAGGATGTTAAGTTTGGTGGCGACGTGGGGGGCGTGGTCGCTTCCGAGGTAGTAGGAAAGGTTGATGGCGCGGGAGGGCTTGGCGGCGCTCATCGCGGCCATGACGTCGTCGAACTGGGTGACGTCGCCGCGAATGACGCGAACCTGGGGGGCGAGGTCGGCGAACGAGGCGGCGGTTGGATTGATGTCCATGCACACGACTTCCTCGCCGCGTGCCGCTAGCAGCCGGATGACGCGAAGCCCGATGAAGCCGGTGCCGCCGATGACGAAGACTGACATGGTGGTGGTTTCCTTCCCGCCTTTGTTTTGCGGGACGTTAGCTTGGTCGGGCGAGGGTGGCAAAGAGCCGGCCGATGGACCAGGGCATGGTAGCGCAACCGCCGTCAGGCCTATGTTTGCAAGATGAAGCCATTTGCGCCGATTTCGATACGTAATGCGAACGCTCGGAGGTCAGACGGCATGCGGCAGAAATCAACTCCGGATAATGCGACAGAGGTGTCCGATGTTGCTGACGGCACCGTGCTGTTCGATGGCGTTTGCGTGCTGTGTTCTGGCTGGTTCCGCTTTGT
>JAQGHW010000359.1 GCA_028291505.1 Rhodopila sp.
CACGGGTCGCTGGCACCGGCCTTGTGATTCCGGTCGCCGTGTCAGGCCCGATCCGCAACCCCACCGTGAAGGTTAACGACCTGGGCGCCGCGGAGGCCAATGCCGGCACGGTCGCCGGCGTGGTCCTTGGCGATGCTACGCCGCTGGGTATTGTCGGCGGCCTGCTAGGTGGGGATAAGCTGTTCGGCGGCGGCAACACCGACATCTGCACCCCGGCCCTGGCCGCCGCCCGCGGTCAGGTCGTGCCGGAAGCCGACGCCGAACAACCAGGCGCCTCCAAACCGGGGGCGTTCTTCAAGAACCTGTTCCGATGAGAGTCCGCTGGTGAAGCGCTTCTGGGAAACTGCCGCGGTCCAATGGACCGAAAACGGCCACTCGATCCTGCTCGACGGCAAGCCGATGCGCCTGCCGAGCGGGTCACCGCTGGTGGTGGGACCAGCGCGATTGGCGCGGGCAATTGCCGAGGAATGGCAGGCGGCCGGCGGCGGCAAGGGCGGTGAGATGTCGTTCAAGGACACCCCGCTCACCCGCCTCGCCGGCACCGCCCTGGAACGGATCGCACCAGACCCGACCATCACCATCGATGCCATCGCCCGGTATGGTGAAACCGACCTGCTGTGCTACCGCGCGGAAACGCCGCAAAAGCTGGTGCAGCGTCAGCACCAGCAATGGCAGCCATGGCTGGACTGGGCTGCATTGGCCTATGACGCCCCCCTGCGGGTCGCCGCCGGGGTGGGCTACGTGAAACAGCACCACGACAGCATCGCGGCGTTGCGGCGGACCGTCGCCGCACTGGACACCGACGCGCTGGCCGGCCTGGGCATCGCAGTTCCAGCCCTGGGCAGCCTCGTGCTCGGTCTGGCGCTCGCAGCCGGAGAAATGGACGCCGACACCGCCTACAGGCTCGGCGCCCTGGACGAATTGTTCCAAGCGGAGCAATGGGGAGACGACTATGAGGCGGTCGACCGCCGCACCAGCATGTTGGCCGACATCGTGCTGGCGGCGCGCTATATCGACCTGACGCGGGGGGATCGGTGAACGCAAAACGGCTGGTGATCGCGGGTCGGGTCCACGGCGTCGGATACCGCGCCTGGATGGTGCACAAGGCAACGGAACTCGGCCTCTCTGGCTGGGTACGCAACCGCCCCGACGGCTCGGTCGAGGCCCTCATCGCCGGCGACATCGCATCCGTCGAGGAATTGTCCCGTCTATGCCGCCGCGGCCCACGCCTCGCCGAGGTCTCGTCGATCGACGAAGATCTGGCCGATCCGCCGGAAGAACCCGGCTTCCACCAGGTGGGGTGAGGCTTTCATCTCATCACGCGCGGTCGCCGTCGATTATCTTTCTGGAAATGTACCGTTTTTTGAACGATACATTGGTAATATTGCTTGGAGAATAGGTTACACCCGCAATATTGGACCAGTAAATGTGGGAACGTTGCTTGGCGCAGGTTCCTGAACCAGTAGAATCCGTCGCATCGAACCTCGAAATGCTTTCCGATTCTGAGCGAAAAGACCGATTCGGGCGACATCTCCGCACACTGTTCGGCTCGGCTGGTCGGCTACAAGTGGCCGGCCGAGGTGCGGTGCAAAGCCAACTGCCCCTCACCGGCGCCCAGAAGCTGGACCGCGTTGCGTCTCGCGGTCCGCGGCGAGGAAGCACCTGATGTGGCCACACCCGACCCACAAGCGGGGTGAAGTCGCCCCACTCCGACGACTTCTGATGCACTCGGGCGACTGGAAACGTGTAGTGGTGTCTGTGTCATGGTCGGGTTTAGCCCGGCCACCTACGACTTACGTCGCTGATGCCAGCAAAGTCGTCGGCCACTGGGCCGAGCCGGATGATGACACGGATCGGTCGCGACAGGGGCGCGTTTCCCGTCTGCCGTTGCCGCCGTTACCGCGAAACAGACGTCGGGCCCACTCGGCCCTTGTCCGGCAACCACGCGTCGGTCCAGCCCGTCATAGCGTCCGCCGCGGAATTGGAGGTTTGGACTTCCGCAAGCCCCGGACCCTTGCGCTGCAGGATGGAGATGGCGGTGGCCGCGCGGATGATCTGGCAATCAATCGGCCCGTCCACCGATTCCCCGCGGCGACGCGCACCCAGCTTTTGCAGATCGGCCTCGGTTCGGCAAAGCACCGCACCGGGGTCCAGCCGGGGCCAGGCCAGCGGCTGGGACTTGACGTCGGGTAGACCGGGCTTGGGCTTCTTGGGCATGAGACCCCCTGCATCGAACGAGACATTGCTGTCGCTAGGCGGTTGCGCATCAGCCGGCATGGCGATGGCCAGTGTCCCGACACAGATCAGTATCCCGAGACGGGCCAGTATCCCGAGATGGGCACCCACCACAAAGATTCTTGGCGTTGAGATCATCGTGTTTTCCAACCGGCAGTTTTAGCAGCCGCTTTCTATGCGTCCAACGCCCCGCCGGAGCAAGTTAAGTCTCGGTTGGGGAATAGCGGGTCGATCAGCCGCCCACTGAACGTGCTGGAATAGGTGGTCCGGACTCGCCGGTCGGTCGACGGCCAGGCAAGCCACGAAAATCGGGAACATTTCCCGGCGTCATCGGGAAAGCGTGCCATCGACGGGCCAGGTGCGATGACCAACACTCCGCCTCCGGGAACGACAAGACGGGGAAGCAACGCCAATGCCAAGGCGAGCCGCGCACGACGCATGCCATCACATCAACAGGGTCGCTGTCGTCGTCGCTCTCGTCTTGGCCTGCGCACCCGCCCGAGCGCAACCGGCACAAGTGGAACCGCCGTCGGTCGTCGTGCCACCCGTCAGCATAATTGGAGCGTCCCCGCTGCTCGGCTCCGGCGTCAACCGCGACACCGTGCCGGCTGAAACGAACGTGCTGAGGGCCGACGATCTCACGCGTGGTGGCACGACTACCGCGAATCCTGTGCGCGCCCTGAATGAGCAGGTCGGCGGCGTCAACCTCGATTCCGCCTCGGGCAATCCATATCAGCCGACCCTGGTCTATCACGGGTTCCAGGCATCGGCGCTGCAAGGGACGTCGCAAGGTCTCGCCGTCTACGTCAACGGCGTCCGCTTCAACCAGGCCTTCGGCGACACCGTCAACTTCGACCTGCTGCCCAACCTGGCGATCGACGAGATGAACCTGGAAGGCTCCAACCCGGTGTTCGGCCTGAACGCCCTCGGCGGCGCCCTGACCGTGCGGCTGCGCAACGGCTTCTCCTATCAAGGCGGCGAGATCGACCTGCACGGCGGGTCATTCAACACGTACGGCGCCGACTTCCAGTACGGCAAGCAAAGCGGCAATACCGCGGTCTATGTCGCGGTCAGCGGGTTGCACCAGGACGGCTGGCGCGATCAGCAATCCTCGGATCTGGAGAACTTCTACGGCGATATCGGCTGGCGCGGCGACACCGGAGAGGTGCATTTCAATGCCATGGTGGCGAACTCGGTGCTGAACGGTCCGGGCACCTCGCCGGTCGAACTGCTCGCCGTCGCCCCCAGTGCCCAGTTCACCGCGCCAAACCGCATCAGCAACCGTTTCATGCAGGTCAGCCTGTCGGGCAACCTGGCGGTCAGCGACACGGTCTCCGTCCAGGGCGTCACCTATTACAATAATTTCCTGCAGCGTGTGACCAACGGCAATGCCGCGAACGACACACCATGCAACGATGGTTCGGGACTGCTTTGTTCCGGTTCGGGTCCGAGCACCACGCTTGGGGGCGCCACGATCCCGGCCTTTCTTGGCGCGAATCCGCAATCCTATTCGGAGCTGGACAACCAGACCACCAACACCAACGGCTACGGTGTCTCGGCCCAGGTGACCGATACGCAGACCGTGTTCGGCTTCAACAACCACCTGGTTGCCGGCGTCAGCTTCGACGGCGCGCAGACCGAGTTCACCGGCGTATCCTACATCGGCGGTATCACGGCCGTTTCGCGGGACTTCGTCGGTCCTGGCGTGATCATTGACGAGCCCGGCCAGAACCAGCCGGTCCGGGTCGGTATCAGTGACGCCTATTACGGGGCTTTCGTTGCCGACACCTTCAACCTTACCGACCGCCTGGCGTTCACCGCATCCGGTCGTTTCAATGATGCTGAGATCAACCTCAACGACCAGAACGGCGGCGCCCTGACGGGGAACCACAGCTATCAGCGCTTCAACCCGGCGGCCGGCGTGACGTATCAGGTGACGCCCTGGCTGACGGCCTATGCTGGATATGCGGAAGCAAACCGAGCGCCTACGCCAGCCGAACTTTCGTGTGCGGGACCGAACGATTCGTGCAGCCTGGCCAACTTCTTCGTCGGCGACCCAAACCTGAAGCAGGTGGTCGCGCACACGGTGGAGGCCGGCCTGCGCGGCACACTGGCGATCCGCGACAGCGGTCGTCTGAGTTATAACCTCGGTTTCTATCGCAGCGACCTGAATGACGACATCGTCTTCGTCAACAGCGTGACGCTGAATCGGGCCTTCTTCACCAATGTCGGACAGACCCGCCGGCAGGGGATCGATGCAAGCGTGCAATATAAGGCGGCGCGCTGGTCCGCTTACCTCGCCTACACCTATACCGACGCAACCTTCCAAAGCGGCTTCACCGAGGCCGCCGGCAGCAACCCGGCCGGCGATGCCAATGGCAACATCACCATCAATCCGGGCGATCGGCTGCCAGGGGTTCCAGCGCATCAGGGCAAGTTCGGCCTGACCTATCATGTCACCGACCAGTGGACGGTCGGCGGCGTCGTGATCGCGCAAAGCGGGCAGTACTTGTTTGGTGACGAAGCCAACCTGACGCCTCAGTTGCCTGGCTTCGTCACCCTGAACCTGAGCACCAGCTACCAGCTGACACCCCACATCCAGCTGTTCGCCTCAGCTGAGAACGTCACCGACACGAAATACTACACTTACGGCACGTTCTCGCCGACGACGGCGGTGTTTCTGTCGCAGGCGCCGAATGCGACCAATCCGCGCGCTTACAGCCCCGCCGCGCCGGTCGGCGGCTTTGGCGGGGTGCGCATCACCTTCTGACCGGAACCAGAGACACTTTCCCCGGGATCCGAACACCGCCTACCATGCGCGCGGGAGGCAACGATCATGTCACTGCGCATCAGGCTGGTCCTGTGGCTCGGCTGTATCCTGGCGGTGACGTTGGGCCTGGGGTGTGCCCTGGCCGGCTGGCGCGCCGTCGCATCCGTGCGCGCCGAGATGCAGTCTGCCTTGGCAACCGGACGTCAGGCAGTCGCCAACAGCATCGAGGAAATCGCCTTGTCAGCGGATGGGTCCCGTGAGCTGCGTCACCTGGTGGCGACCTTCGACGGCAACCGCCACGTGCGGGCGACCTTCACCGGCACCCGGGGCGAGACGATCGCCGCCTCGGTCCTGCAGACTCCCCCGCGGCCGGTCCCGGCGTGGTTCCGACGCGCCATCGGCCCGACCCTGGCGCCGGTTGTCCTGCCGGTTCCCCGCGGCGCGATCACCCCCGGGGAGGCGATCACCTCAGCTGGTGCGATCACCCTGACCGCCGATCCGACCAATGAGGCCGGCGAGGTGTGGGACCAGGCCAACGACGCGATGCGAACCCTCGCGCTGTTTTTCACGCTGACCGTCCTGTTGATCTACTGGACGGTCGGCCGAACACTGGCACCGCTGGGGCGGCTGTCCGACGGGTTCGGCCGGATCGGCGCCGGCGATTA
>JAQGHW010000403.1 GCA_028291505.1 Rhodopila sp.
GAGCTTCGCGTTGCGGCGTTGAGCCGCCTCGATCGCGGCTTTCAAGGCCGGCAGGTAGGTTTGCAGGGACTCATCCTGCCGCACGATTCCCGCTGCGAACAGCGGGACGGAGGATGCTGTTGCGACGATCACGTCGGTGCCGAACGGCGGGCCAACTTCCACCCTGTCCTTCGCCGACGTGCCCAGCCGCACGGTGGCGTTGGCGCTGAATGCGGTATTGGGAACGCCGCGGATCGGGAACAAATGGGCCACCGAGCCGTCATGCGAGATGTAATCCACGAGCAGATAGGCTGGGAACTCGGGCAGTTTCAGGACGGGCAGGACCGAATCGTGCGCCTTGAGGCGGCTTGCGTCATCCTTCAGCGCCAAGCCGAGGAACGGGCTGGTTGGCTGCGCGATCAGGTGAACGACGTCGAGTACATCGCAGTATGGGCCATCGACGCCGCGCGCGTCCCATGCAACGGGCGCTGCCGGGGCAGCCGCCTGCACCGCTTCCCGCAGCGCTACCTCGGGTGCGCCGGTGCCCACCGGGCCGGAAACACTGACCGCACCCTCCTCGGAGACGGCGACCCGGGGCAGCGCGCACCGGGCCGAAAGAGCAACGGACGCAAGTGTCGCGCGCAGCGCCGGGACATTGATGGGTGCGGGAGCGGTGGTGGGTGCGGGGCGGTCAGACTGCGGGTTCGGCGGCGGTGGTGGTTCGGGCGCGGTGTTGGTTGCCTGGGTTTCCGCCGGTGGGCCCGGGGGAACAGGAGTCGCCGCTTCTGGTTCGGGGGCGGGCGCAAGGGCAGCGGGCGGCGGGGCGGCGGATGAGGCCGTGGCGGCTGGACCCGGTTCAGGTGTAGCGGGCCGCAGCGCGAACCACGCGCCGCCGCCCACCAGGGCAAGCACGCCCACCGCCGCGACGCCCAGCAACGCGGGGCTCAGTCCGCCGGCTTTTTTGGACGACGGTGGGGATGGCAGGACCGCCGGCTTAGCAACGGGACGCTGCGGCGGGGCCACCATTGTCGCTTCATCATCCGATCCCAGACCGAGACCCGCGAGGCCGGTTTGCGGCGTCTCCAGCGCCTCCCGCATTGCGCGCGCGAAGCTTGCGGCGTTGGGGTATCGCTCATCCGGCCGACGCGCCATCGCTCGGGCCACGACGGCGTCCAGGCTGGCCGGCGCGGTGACGGAAATCTCCGACGGGCGCGGCGGGGTGGTGTTGAGGGCCTTGTGGATGACGGCTGTAAGACCGCCCTCGAATGGGCGTTCACCGGTCAGTAACTGATACAGCAGCACGCCGGACGAGTAGATGTCGCTGCGGGCGTCGACAGCCTGCGCCATCAGTTGTTCAGGGGACATGTAGGCCGGGGTACCGAGAATGGTGCCGGCCTGGGTCATGACGCTGCTTTCGATGCGCGCAATGCCGAAATCGGCCAGCTTCACCTGCCCGTCCCTGGTCATCATCACGTTGCCGGGCTTTACATCACGGTGGATCACGCCTTTGCCGTGACTGAACTGCAGGCCGGCCAGCACCTGTTCCATGATCCAAACGGTCTCCGAAACCGGAAAGCGGTCTTTCGCGTCGAGTCGTTCCTTGAGCGACTGGCCTTCCACGAACTCCATGACGATGTATGCGGTTTCGTCCGACTCGCCGTAGTCGTACACGCCGACGATGTTGGGGTGCGTCAGGCGACCGGCGGCCTGGGCTTCGTTCTTGAAGCGGGCGAGCCCCTCCACCGCCTCGGCGTCGTCGTTGTCGAGCATGCGAACCGTTTTGATGGCGACACGGCGGCCGATGGCCGGATCCCAACCGTCGTAGACGGTTCCCATGGCGCCACGGCCCAGGACGCCGCGGATCTGATATTTCCCGAGCGTTGAAGGAGCGGCGTTAGTCGTGCTCATCGCCCAGCACCTCCATCACTACGGCGGTGACGTTGTCGGTTGCGTGGCGTGCCAAGGCTTCGGCGACCAGTTGTTCCGCCGCCAGTTCAGTTGGGCCGGCGTCCAGTACCTGGGCGATGGCGGCATCGTCCAGCGCTTTCGACAGTCCATCGCTGCACAGCAGAAACCGGTCGCCGCCGGCGACGCGGCCGGTGACTTTGTCCAGGTCCAACGTTTCAGACTGATCGCCGACCGCGCGAGTGATGACGTTGGCGCGCGGGTGGCCCTCGACGTCGGCTTCGTCCAGTTCGCCGGCGTCCACCAGTTCCTGCACCAGGCTGTGGTCGCGGCTGATCCGTTGCAGCACGCTGTCGCGCAGCAGATAGGCGCGCGAGTCGCCGGCCCAGAGGCAGGCGAAATAGGCGTGGCGGACGATCAGGACGACGACGGTGGAGGCGACCAGCGCGCCCTGCCCCTTGCGGGCGGCGCATTCCTGGAGGGCGGCATGCGTCGCGCTGATGCGCATGCGTACCTGGGCCAGCATTTCCTCGGCGGTGAGGGCGCCGGGGATGGTTTCCAGGGTGGTGGCGATCATCTCGGAGGCGACCTCGCCGGCTTCGTGGCCGCCGGCACCGTCGGCAACGGCCCACAGGCCGAGGTCGGGACGGGAGACGAACATATCCTCATTGTGGCCGCGCTTGGTGCCGGGGTGGGTGACGGCTCGGCTGCGGAACTGCTGCATGAGTCGGTGTGCCTGTTCAGGGTGCCGCGCGGGCGGTGTCCAACATCGTGACGAAAGTAGCGCGTTCCGGGATCGTATCCAAGACAACGTTTTGGGCAGCGTGGTATTGGCTGCCGAACAGTTCGCGAGGCACCCGGCCGGCATTTTTCGCGCGAAATTGCATTGTTCGCGTTCCGGTCGTGTGATAATGGTAACAATCGGATGGGATTGATTGATGCCAGGAATAGCGGGCGAACGTTTCACCAACGTGCCTGTCGATCTCTTTCGCATGGGCAACGCGTCCGGCCCCAGGCTCGATAACGTGCTGCCGTCGGACGTCTACATAGTGGATCAGCTGCTGCCGAATGGGCAGACCATCCGCATGGTTCATCCGCGCGGCGGCATCTCGACATTCGACCGCGTTGTCCCGAAGCGCCTCGGCAAATGGTGGCGCATTCCGGCCGACACGGTGCTGCCCGACACCATCCGGGTTGTGCAGGACCAGCGTGATCCGTTTACCCTGATCACCCACTATTCGCTGCGGCCGACGCGTTATATGACGCTCCTGCAGTCGTCAGCGGGCTGCAGATGCTGGCGCAGAAGGCCATGCCGATGTTTACTCTGCAGGAGGGTTGAGGTGAATCCGAATATGACGGTCGATAACCGATCCGATCTCTTGCTGGACTCCAAGGCGTTGAAGGCGGTTATCGGCGCTGTCCGTTACCAGCTCTCAGCGTGGCAAGCCGTGGGCGAAGCGGATGTCGGAGAGGATGCGTTCGCCGATCTGCAGAACGATATCGCCTATCAGGAGATCATCCTGCATACGCTGGAGCACACCTACGCAGAGCGTTACGGGGTGGCGCCTTAAGGTTTACGGACTCCCATCCAGCATTGCGCGGAACGTGGCAGCATCCGGCATCGTTCCGAGGACAAGCCCTTGCGCGGGCACAAGCGGGGCACCATCGGTCCACCAAAATCCGGCGCCTGGACGTGTTTGCAGGTCGTATGGGAGGCCGTTGTCGGGTGCGGCAATGAGATCAGGCGCGGGCGGAAGCCGAGCGGTCAGTTGCTCCGGGGTCAGGTCGTCGGCGATGGCGGCGCGGCCGGCGTCCTCGGCTTGATCGAGCCAGAGCGTGCCGTGGCGTGCCATCTGCTCGGGGGTGGCGCCGGGGCATGTGGCGGCGATCATTAGCGGGAAATGGCGGCCGGCTTTGTCGATGCTGGGCATCCATAGGCCGAGGAGTGGGACGGGGCCGCACATCGGTTCCGGCAGGGCGAAGCGCCAGACGGGGGCTTCCAGCCAGGCCTCGGGCCAGCGGTCAGCGAGGGCGGTTTTAGCGGAGGCCAGGGCGGAGGAGATTGCTCGGTCCCAGGTTTTGATGATGGGTGGCGGCAAGGCGGTCGTGACGAAATCCCCACGGGCTGGGAGCTTGCCGAAGTAGCCGGATACGGGTTTTTCGGGGTTGGACATCGAAGCGGGTCTCGACTTCGCATGGACCGGGCTTGCCGATGCTTGTGGATCAAGATTGAAAACAATAACGTAAAGATGTCGTGATTCCAATCGCTGAATGAAATGGCACGGCGCTGGCAAGGATGAACAAGCACTTTACGACGAGCGAGGTGTTCATTCTTGGGGAGGGGCAGGACATTGTTTTGCTCCTGTCGGCCGCCGCCAAATGGCGATTGCGGGGTCTTCACCGGGACGATCCGGGGCTCAAGCTTCGGCTTCGGCCGAGCATCATGTTGCTCCAGCGCTTGCTGCGGGATGACCGGGCGCAGGCCGGACTGCGACGCGCATGGCACGATCTCGGGCTGCCGGGGTCGGGAGTGCCTCTGTCGGCCGTCGGGTTGAGCCAGCGTGTCGTCGAGGCGGTCGAAGCGGGACGTATTCTGGCGATCTATTTCCCGCGACCCGCGCACGTGATGTCTGGCACGATCGATGAAGCTGCGCTGAAGGCTCGGGTCGCGGGTGTCGAGGGTCCAATGCCAGCGGGCGGTGCCGCAGGTGGTGACGTTTCGGGCTGGTCGAAGACCCAGAGGGTCGAGGAGATGCTGCGACGGGTGCTGCGCGGCGTTGCGCGGAATCTGGGACCTGAATTGGCCCGGACGCTTGAGAGCCTGCTGACACCCCAGGCTTTGGCGGTCATGGCGGCGTCATTCGTTGTATTGGCGGCCTTGCATGCGGTCGGCGTGGGCGAGGTGGTCGATGCCGGGCTGACGTTCTACGCTTGGTGGACCGCTGGAACGGCCGGACTTGCGGCACTAGCCGATATGCTGACCGCCATCGTCCATACGATCAATGCGCGGAGTAACCAGGATCTTGACGACGCGGCGCAGTTGTTCACGGCTGCCGTCGCGGTGCTCGGTGTGAGTATCCTGACTCTGGTCGTGGCGAGGGCGGGCGTAAACCGGCGGCGGGCAAAATCGCTGAAGCCGGTGCCGAGGATGTGGGAGCGGAGAGTTCGGTGCAGCGTGGGATCGCGCGCGACACCGCCAGAGAGGATGCCAAACAGGCAGCGGCGAAGGAGGCATTTGACAGCGGCGACGCCACCCTCGCACAATCCGAGGAGGCCGTCGGTACTACTGGTAAGACGGACCCCGGCCAGTTTCTGTATCGCGGCGTACACGCAGACCATCCGGCGTTGGAAGCAGCAAAGCAAGGAATTGTCACACCGGGCGATGTCAACGGAACAATCAACGCTGAAAGCCACAATCTGGGCGGTGTTTCGAGCGAGAGCCCATTCACTTCCTGGACACGGGATCCCGAGGTCGCTCGATCATTTGCTAACGGCAAGGGACCTGGAGGAGTTATCCCGCGTCTTCCGGTCGGAGCGCCGCCACCAGGTGCGGCGTGGTCATGGGAGTGGTCGCCTGATGCGTTCGGCGAAAATGAGCTTTTGCTGCGAGGAACGCGAACAGGTGCCGAGGTGCTGCCGCCATGACCATTGAGAAGGGTACGACGAACACCGACAAGATGGCAGTGTTTGCAAGGGTGGACGCTGCTGCGCAGTCCGAAATGAAGAACCTCGCGTGGGGATTATTGCGTAAGCCCGACACTCATCCCGTATCCGACAAACCTGTTACCGTGAAGGTTTCAGACGCGCTGTATTTGTGGAACACGCGATTGAAGAACACAAGGCTCACGCATCGGCCGATCCGTGGAGCCGAACTTCTGGTCGACCAACTTCGAACCATGGCTTCAGATACCGAGCTCGAGCAGATCGGTTTCAAGAGTCCCAAGCAGGCGGCGAACCTTTTTTTCGATCGCAAGAGTGGAGAATTCGTTGGCCTTATTCTTGTGGATATTCCGGAATCTGCCCGATCCGTGGGTAATTCTAGCGACCGGCCGCCCGAGCGTGCCGCGGAGTAACGGATCGCTTTAGAGATAGCAAGACGTACGTGATGAGGCATGCATTCAGCCAGTCATGACGCATAAGACCGAGATATAAGATCTAAGTCTCTTGTCGCGGTCAGTATCGCCAATCGACCAATTTTCTTGATCATCACCCCTCCCGCCGCAACACAACCTCGATCCGCCGGTTCTCCTCCCGCCCATCCGCCGTTGCGTTGTTGCCGATCGGATCGGCATCCGCCCTGCCCTCGGTGCTGATCCTCAACGGCGACCCGATGGTTCGCCCGATGATCGCCGCTGCAGCCTTCGCCCGCGCCGCGGACAACTGGAAGTTGGAGGGGAACTGCACCGACCGGATCGGCTGGTTGTCGGTGTAACCGATCACCTGCACCGGCCCGCGTTCCTGCCCCAGTGCCTGGCCGATACGTTCCAGCAAACCGGTAAACTTCGGCGCCACTTCGGCACTGCCGGACGGGAACAGGCCGCGGTTGCGGATGCGCACCACCGGCACCTGGTCGGTGCCGATCACGGCGACCAAGCCTTGCTCGATCTCCGGGCGCAGGAACCCGCGCAACTTGTCCAGCGCCCCGGGTTCGGCTTGTGGCGGAGGCGGTGGAGGCGGCTGCACTGGCGCGGCGCGAACGATCACCGGCATCTGGGCCGGCGGGGCCACCATCATCCGAGCGAACAGGGCATCGGAGTCGTCGTTCAGCCCGAAGGATGCCCAGGTGTACACGGCGCAGATCACCAGCAATCCGGCGGCGCCCACGACCCAGACCGGTAGTTCCGCGCGGGCGGCCCGGTAGGGCGCTGCAACGCCTCGCCAATGCGGCGACAGTTCTGGATCGGTGTTGGGGCGCTGGCGGGCGATGACGCCGTAAACGTCCTCCCGCATCCGGTCCAGTTCCGCCGGTCCGCGCGGCGACAGACGGTAGCGGCCCTGAAAACCGAGCGAGAGACAGAGGTACATCAGTTCGAGGACCGGCAGGAACAGGCCGGGATTCTGCTTCATCTGGTTCAGTACGTCGAAGAACCGGTCGCCGCTGCGGACCTCCTGATGGAAGGTCGAAACCAAGGACCGCGAGGCCCATGCCCCCTGGCTGCCCCATGGCGTGGCCTGCACCACGTCGTCCAGGCTGGCGCATAGCGCGTAATGCGCCGGGCGCAACTGGTCCATCGGCACGCCGGAGTCGCGCGCGACCTGCTCGAACTGCCGGATTTCGGCCACTGCTCGGTCCCGCAACATGCCGGAGTCGGGTTGCGACAGGGTGTTGCGCAGCCGCGACAGCAATTGCAGCAGCGGGGCGGCGGCGGCGAGCAAGGGGGATCGGCCGACGCGCACTGTCTCGGCCGGTCCCGCAACAGCGGCGGCCGGCGGCGGGGTCGGATGAGCCGGCGGCGCGGTCGTCGCGGCCGGTGGCGGGGCGGTGCGTGGACGCCCACCCGGCACCGGACGGATGATCTGCGTCCGGTCCGAATCGTCAGGTTCCGCGAAAGGGTTATCGCCGGACATCGTTCAACTCCCGCCGCTGCCGCGGATGGCCCAGAGTTCCATCTTCAGTTCGGGGAACTCGCCGGACACATGGATGGCGAAGCCGCCCGATGACTGCATCTGTTGCCAGTGCGGACTGTTGCGGTCCAGCTCAAAATACGTTGCCCCGGCGTGGAACGGGATCTGGCGCGGCGCCGCACCAAGCGGGCGGATGGAGATGCCCGGCAGCGCCACGTTGACCAGTTCACGAATGTGCTCGACTGCCCCGATCTTTACCTGCGCGGGGAACAGCCGGCGCAGATTTTCGCTGGGTACATCGGCCTGCACGGACAGCACGAAATTGGAATTGCGGAGAATGCCGCGGTCGGTCAGCGGGCCAACGCGCACGCCATGCCGGCGATCCTGCAGCGGGATCGAAACGGCGGTGGTTTCCAGCACCGCCGACAGCGACCGGCGCAGGTCGGCCACCACCGGGGCCAGGCTGCGCTGCAGGTCCTCGTGGCGGTAGGCGGGATAGGCGTTCGGCCGCCTTGTGGTCTCGGTGAAGGTGGCGAATTCGCCGACCATCTGCACCAGCGTGGCGTAAAGGTCCTCGGGATGCACGTTGCCGGAATCGGTCCAGTGCGACA